>NZ_NUMC01000100.1:0-315 GCF_002577655.1 Bacillus sp. AFS040349
GAGGCCACTGAAAATCTGACGATTTTAAAGATTATTCATGTGGATTTAAAAAGAGCCGACTTTAATTCCTAAAAAAGGAAAAAAAGTCGGTTTTTTCTTTGAATTCGCCACATGTTTTTCTCTAATTTTACCCTAGTAGCTTTAGTATTCTTTTAATATTTACCGTAAATATAGCCATGGCACCTTGTAATTCCATGCTAATTAGACCCGAGGATTTTGCCACATTATACCCGTGTCTGTGTTTTAACTCACTATTTTTCGCTTCAATTTTATAACGTTCTTTAGACTTTTCCTGAAAATATACACTTTTCTGGA
>NZ_NUMC01000101.1:0-279 GCF_002577655.1 Bacillus sp. AFS040349
AAAGTCGGCTCTTTCTTTGCATTAGCCACATATTTTCTCTAATTTTCCCCTAGTAGCTTTAGAATTCTTTTAATGTTTACCGTAAATATAGCCATGGCGCCTTGCAACTCCATGCTAATTAGACCCGAGGATTTTGCCACATTATACCCGTGTCTGTGTTTTAATTCACTATTTTTCGCTTCAATTTTATAACGCTCTTTAGACTTTTCCTTAAAATATCCACTTTTCTGCAATTGTGATTGGGATGAATGTTTATCAGACTTAAGGGAAACAGAATAT
>NZ_NUMC01000102.1:0-18149 GCF_002577655.1 Bacillus sp. AFS040349
AAGATTCTGTCCCGATACCGTGAGAATCAAGACAAAACCAGCATTGAAAAAAACTTCTGCCCCAATACCCACCCACACCTCTCGCGAACCTACAATCACAGCAAACCTAATAACATCTTCAATAAACATATCTAAATAACCATCTAAAACTCGAAATCCCCAACCCTCGTCCACCCCTACAAAATATTAGTTGTCCCCACTTTTTCCAGTCATAATTGCTTGTCCATGACCATAAGATGAACTATAGACATTCTACTCAACCTAATTATTGGAGGTAAACATGAAACCAGTTAAACCAGTTCTCTTTGCACTTGGAGGGTTATTTTTCATTATTCTTTTGATTCCAACTCTTCTCGTTACACCGTTTATGGAGCAATCAAAAGGCAAATTAGGTGAGGAAATAACGGTCAGCAAAAGCGAAGTGCCCGTTTTAGGTGAATCACCGTTGGATGTGCCTGTATATAGAAGTCAAGCAAAGGTCGTGGAAAACATTCCGTTAGAGGAGTATGTGATAGGTGTTGTGGCTTCTGAGATGCCAGCTGAATTTGAAACAGAGGCGTTAAAAGCACAAGCACTTGCCGCAAGAACATATATTACGAAGCAATTGATGAGTGGCAAAACATTGGGTGTTCCAGAGGGGAATGCTGTTGTAACAGATACGATCATGCACCAGGTTTATAAAACCCCTCAAGAGCTAAAAGCAGCTTGGGGAGATGATTACACACAAAAAATGGAGAAAATTACAGAGGCTGTAGCAGCAACTCAAGGTCAAATACTTACATATGATAATCAGCCGATTGATGCAAGCTTTTTCTCTACTAGTAATGGATATACAGAAAACTCGGAAGCTGTATGGCAAGAGCCGATTCCTTATTTAAAAAGCGTAGAAAGCACATGGGATGAAAAATCACCGAAGTTTTATGAGAAAAAAATTATTGCGATCTCTCAGTTTGAAAAGCTATTAGGGGTAAATCTTGATACATCAAGCGGAACAATTGGAAAAGTAACCGAGCTAACGCCTGGGAAACGCGTAGCTAAAGTTGAAATAGATGGGAAAGAATTTACTGGTACAGATGTAAGAGATAAGCTTGAATTAAAATCAGCAGACTTTACGTGGGAAATTAAAGGTGACTCCGTTGTAATTGAGACTAAAGGCTATGGTCACGGTGTTGGGATGAGTCAATACGGAGCGAACTTCATGGCTGAATCAGGCAAAACGTATCAAGACATCGTTGCTTATTATTATAATGGAACAAAGGTATCGGAAGCCGAGCCATTCTTAAATAAATATACAGCAAAACAGTAAAGGAGCAGATTCTGCTCCTTTTTACTTTTTAAAAAACTTTCTCTTCGCAATATAATAGGAAACTAGCACTCCAATTGTATCCTTCACAAAATCAATCACCGTAGCTGACCTTGCTGGAACAAACGACTGATGAATCTCATCTGTTAGTCCATATAAAATAGCGATAGCGGCTGCAATCCAGCTCGTACGCTCTGTCCAACGTCCATGAGCCATGAATGCAAAGGCAATCAACCAATAGAGAATCGCAAATTCTATAAGATGCAACGATTCTTTTAAAAGTGAATCAAACGAAAATGGTGTGTTCACAATCGCATCCGCTGGGAAGCTTGAGAGCGTCCAGATCAGCGCCATATATAGTAGAGGTAATAGGGTGAAGATGACTTTCTTCATATACATAAACTCCTTTAGTTAAAAAACTTTCACATTCCATACATATAATTATAAACAAGACACATACTAAAGTTTAAAAAAATTTTTTTGAAGGTGTGTATATAATTCAGAAAATCTGTTCAAACTGATTTCTGAGGTGATGATAGAATGAGAGAGGAAGAAAAGAAACGTACTTCTCAAAACAAAGTTCAACAATTTTTCAGAAAACGTTGGGTATTTCCGGCAATTTACCTAATGAGTGCAGCAGTTATCCTTACGGCAGTATTATGGTATCAAAGCATCAGCAATGATGTAGCAGAAGATTTAAATGGTAACAATACAGAAGACCTTGCATTAACAGACAATCAGCCTGAGGCAGTTGAAGTTAACGCAACGAAAGAAAACTTTGCAATGCCAGCTATTGATCCAGATGCTGTAACAGTTGTGAAAAAGTTTTATGATGAAAATGCTTCAACAGAAGATCAAGAAGCAGCACTTGTATTCTATAACAATACGTATAGAATGAACAAAGGAATTGACCTAGCAAGAGAAGATCAGAAGCAATTTGATGTTGTTGCATCACTAAGTGGTACAGTAACAAAAGCTGAAAAAGATCCAATTCTAGGTTATGTAGTAGAAATTGAGCATGAAAATGATGTGGTAACAGTTTATCAATCATTAGCAGAAGTAAGTGTTCAAGCTGGTGACAAAGTTGAGCAAAACGAACTACTTGGTAAGTCTGGTACAAATCTTTACAATGAAGAAGATGGCAACCACGTACACTTCGAGGTTCGTAAAGCTGGAAAAGCTGTTAACCCTCTAACTTATATGGACAAGCCGGTAACGTCTGTAGAAGCTGTTGAAGAAGAAGCAACTGAAGAACCTGCAACAGAAGAAGAAGTGAGTGAAGAAGCTCCAACAACTGAAGAAGAAGTAAGCGAAGAAGCTCCAGCAGGTGAAGGTGAAGAAGCACCAGCAAAAGACGATGAAAAGTCTGCAGAAGAAAAAGCTCCAGAATCAGATAAAAAAGACGCTGAAAAAGGAGAAACTGAAGGTAGCGAGGAATCAACTCAACCTGAAGCTTCAAATAGCACAGTAAATTCATAAGGATAGCCGTCTATACGGGGTTGAACTCAAACTAACTAGAGATCAACCTCGATTTTTTTATCCTATCAGGAAGTATAAAATTTTTTGGATGATAGTATAAGAAAAGCGCCATTAGGACTTGGCGACAAGCCAAGCTCTTCTAATGATTAGATAGCCTAAAAAACCAAATCCGCCACCTGCAACATTTAAGATAAGATCATCCACATCAAACGCCCCGACCCGAAAAATAAACTGAGCAATCTCCACTGATAAAGAAAGTAAAAAAGAATACCCCAAAACCCTGGTGAACGTAACTATTAGAATAAAAGGCAACAAAAAGCCAAACGGAGCAAAAGCTAAGAGGTTTCCTAGAAACTGATCTGTCAAACCTAGTCCGTCAAAAGAATAAAAATACTGCCCAATTGTTTGAAGTGGAATGAGGTTATAGGAAATCAGGCCACCAACAGACTTCCGATAAGCGGAAAAAAACAACAGATAAAATAATATTCCTATATACATTACAAAACAAAGATAAATCATTATTTTTTTCATATTTTAAAGGTAACAAATTTTATAGGTAATTTGAAGGGGACCCCAGTTTAATGATTCGAAAGATTACGAAATATGTCGAGAGAAAGATATCTCAAATTTCTGATTTTATATTGACCGGTTAGTATGAAAACATTCATAATAATAAATGTTGAATGATAACGCTTACAAATAGGAGGGTTGCTTATAGTGTTCACTTTATTATTTATTCTTGCTCTAACAGGATTCAGCTTGGTCTTATGTTTACGTAAACGGAAACCTCAGTTTTTACTCATCCCGGTCTTAACACTACTACTCTACTTCATTGTTCAAATTGCATTGGTACCTGCATCGTTTATAGATACAATCAAATTTATTTTTAGCTTATCTTAATCGGAGGTGGCTGCATGAAAAAGATTGATAAAAAAGTAGCTGATGCTTATTTCAAGGAGCGCACAAGAAATATTGTGATTTATTTAATTATCGGAGCACTTTCATCGTTTGGTGTTGTGCTATTTGCTGAGTTCTTTAGCGGTTTTTCCATTAACGGCTTCCCGTTTCACTATTTTATGGGTGCACAAGGGGCAGTTGTCGTCTTTATTCTTTTATTGTTTATTAACGCAAAAGTTAGTGACTCAATCGATCGAAAATATGGAATTGATGAAAGTAAAAATGAACAGCTTAGTGCTGGTAAGACGTTAGATCATTAAACACAAACATATATAAAAGGGGATCATATAAATTATGCACTGAGAAATGAGCAGCAAGGGGAATGCTCATTCACAAAGGGGGAAAGAGGTTGGACGCTCAATTTTTAGTATCTCTCACAATTATTCTATTAACATTTGCTTTGTATATCGGAATTGCTGTTTACAACACAGCAAAGCAAACATCTGATTTCTATGTAGCAGGGCGCGGGGTTCCACCGATTTTTAACGGAATGGCCATCGGTGCCGACTGGATGAGTGCCGCATCCTTCATCGGGATGGCCGGAACAATCATGCTCCTTGGGTATGATGGACTTGCATATATTATGGGATGGACAGGAGGATATTTACTTCTTACATTCTTACTAGCACCTCAATTAAGAAAATACGGTCGTTACACAGTACCAGAGTTCATCGGTGACCGTTACAATTCCCACACTGCACGTGTGATTGCCGCGATTTGTACGATCATCATCAGCTTCACATACTCAATCGGTCAGCTTTCAGGTTCAGGGGTTGTTATCGGGCGGCTGTTTGAAATTGATGCAAAGCTAGGAACGATGATTGGGGTTGTGCTTATTGCCTTTTATGCTGCATTTGGTGGGATGAAAGGAATCACATGGACACAGGTTGCACAGTATATCATCTTGATTATTGCTTACTTAATCCCGGTTATTTTCATGTCACTGCAAATCACTGGAAACCCAGCACCATGGTTATCCTACGGAAAAATTGTAGAGGAAATGGGTGAGCTTGATCGTCAGCTAGGAATCTCTGAATATTTCGCACCATTTACAAACGGAACGAAATGGCAGTTCTTAGCCCTTATGTTCACATTAATGGCAGGAACAGCTGGTCTTCCACACGTAATCGTTCGTTTCTATACCGTTTCAACGATGAAAGCAGCAAGATGGTCAGGAGCATGGGCGATTTTGTTTATCGGACTTTTATATTTATCTGCTCCGGCATACGCAGCATTTTCTCGCTTCATTTTAATGACACAAGTAGCAGGACAAAAGCTATCTGAATTACCAGCATGGACAACATCATGGGTCAACACTGGAAAGCTCCAGCTTGCAGACGGCAATGGAGATGGAGTTCTTCAATGGAGTGAACTAATCATTTCAAATGATATCGTCGTTATGGCAACACCTGAAATTGCGAACCTAGGGATGTTCGTTATCGGCTTAGTTGCAGCTGGTGCAATGGCTGCTGCCCTTTCAACTGCAGGTGGACTAATGATTGCGATCTCATCTTCATTTGCACACGACATTTACTATCGAGTTATGAAGCCAAACGCATCAGAAAAGAACCGTCTATCAGTAGCACGTTGGTCCATTGTTATTGCAACTTTATTCGCGGGTCTTATCGCCTTAAACCCACCAGGAGCTATCACGCAAATCGTTGCCTGGGCCTTCGCTCTCGCATCAGGAACCTTCTTCCCAGCTCTCTTAATCGGAGTATGGTGGAAACGCTCTAACACACCAGGAGTCATCTCTGGAATGCTCGTCGGTCTTGCCGTCACACTTATCTACATCTTCGCCAGCAAATACGGCGGCTTCACCATCGCAGGCATCATCGACACCGGCGCAGGAATCTTCGGCGCCACAGCAGCCATCCTAACAAACGTAATCGTATCACTCTCAACAAAAGCACCATCCATCAAAACACAAGAAGAAGTACTCAACCTGCGCTACCCTGAGCAGATGACTTACAAAGATGGGGAGGTCTGGATGGACTAGAGGGGGCCGGTCCGCGGAGTTTTGGTGGTGCCTGTCACTTCCCGAGTTTTCTTGTTTCACATAATGTTTCACACGCCCGAATCAGAAGTTGGTTCGGGTTTTTTGGTGCCTGTCACTCCCCGAAATTTCTTGTTTCACAATGTTTCACATATGCATAACTTGTTGATCGAATTTGATGCTGCTAGGCATCACTCAAGAGCTTTAGAGGAGTGGTGGAGTGATATATAGGATATAGAGGGTAGTCACATAAACAATAATGTAACAGGGCCCCTAAAAGGCATTAAAAACCCACCGCCACGTACTCCCAATTTTACATCCAGAAAATCAAAAAAATCTTCAAAAATAGAAATAATTTCTCAACCTCCCTAATACACTATTAGAGTGTGTTTTTCTTATACCTCGCGATCGCTCTCAAACATCGACAAATTTCTCGGGAAATAATTCACCCAGCTACTATTTCCTTTCACCCCGGAAAAAAATCAGATTCAAAAAAACAACCTCCAAACCCTCAGATTTCCTGTCCTAAACGGGTGTTTTTGAAAAAAATTCAAAGAATCCCTTGTCCCACTTGAGTTTTCTTGCATATATCTTAATCCAAGCTAATAAAATGTTTACAAACCTATTCAAAGAGAGTGTTTGAGGTGAGGGATCGTGAGTGTAATTTATAATCGCTGTAATAGAGACATCATACGATCATCTAAGAGAAATTCAGCCAAAGTGACTTTTGTATGCGAGTCTCATTTCACACTTCTCACATCCATATTAGGGAGGTAGAGTGGTGTGCACGATTACATCAAAGAACGCACAATCAAGATTGGGAAGTATATCGTGGAGACAAAGAAAACAGTTCGCGTTATTGCGAAGGAGTTTGGAGTTTCCAAAAGTACCGTCCATAAGGATTTAACAGAAAGGTTACCTGAAATTAACCCTGATCTTGCGAATGAGGTAAAGGAGATACTAGATTACCATAAATCAATTAGACATTTGCGTGGTGGAGAAGCAACAAAGCTTAAGTACAAGAAGGACGAGATTTTAGAAGAAGAACCAGTGAAATAAGCACATTCTATCTACATCTTTCATAATCGACATATTCCTACATAAATACTTGAAATTATTTTACAAAATCATACTATTTTTGCGATTTTATGATACAATATTTAATTAGGTTAAACTAATCACGGGAATGAGATTTGCAAGGAGGATATAGATAGAATGTTCGCGAGGGATATTGGTATAGATCTTGGTACGGCAAATGTACTGATTCATGTTAAGGGTAAAGGAATTGTTCTAAATGAACCTTCCGTTGTTGCGTTAGACAAGAATTCCGGAAAGGTTCTTGCCGTTGGTGAAGAAGCAAGACGTATGGTAGGACGTACTCCTGGGAATATTGTTGCCATTCGCCCATTAAAAGATGGCGTCATCGCAGACTTTGAAGTAACAGAAGCAATGTTAAAGCATTTTATCAATAAGTTAAATGTAAAAGGATTATTTTCAAAACCACGCATGTTAATTTGCTGCCCAACGAATATTACATCTGTTGAGCAAAAAGCCATTAAAGAAGCTGCTGAAAAAAGCGGTGGAAAAAATGTATTCCTAGAGGAAGAACCAAAAGTAGCGGCCATTGGTGCCGGTATGGACATCTTCCAACCTTATGGAAACATGGTAGTAGATATAGGCGGTGGTACAACTGATGTCGCTGTGTTATCAATGGGCGATATTGTCACCGCCTCTTCTATTAAAATGGCAGGGGACAAGTTTGATAATGAAATCCTGCAATATATTAAAAGAGAGTACAAGCTTCTAATCGGTGAACGTACAGCTGAAGATATTAAAATCAATGTTGCAACGGTATTCCCAGGCGCACGTTATGAAGAAATTAATATTCGTGGACGTGATATGGTGACAGGATTACCTCGCACAATTACAGTAAATTCAACCGAAGTAGAATCAGCACTTCGTGAACCAGTTGCTGCGATTGTACAAGCTGCTAAGAGTGTATTAGAACGCACTCCTCCAGAACTATCAGCCGACATTATCGACCGCGGCGTGATCTTAACAGGTGGCGGAGCCCTTCTAAACGGCCTTGATCAGCTACTAGCAGAAGAACTAAAAGTCCCTGTACTAGTTGCGGAATCACCAATGGATTGTGTAGCAATCGGAACAGGAATTATGCTTGACAACATGGACAAACTTCCACGCAAAAAATTCGGATAAGTAAGCTTTTGAGCCTGTGTGTACAGGCTCTTTTTTTGTCTTGTTTATATTGTTAGTTTTATGAGGCTTTTTTGCTGGGGTAGGTTAGGTAGAAATATTTATATTGGGATGATGATTGGTTAGGAGCAGGGGAGAGTGTAGTGTCGTTCATCGGGATTATGAACGACAAAACAGGAGCGGTGGAAGAGAGTAGTGTCGTTCATCGGGGTATGAACGACAAAACAGGAGCGGTGAAGAGAGTAGTGTCGTTCATCGTGGAGAGAACGACAAAAAAGATCTGAGGAAGAGAGAAATGTCGTTCATTAGTTATGAAGACCAATCCAAGAGCTAAAAAAGAAGAAGATGGTTTTCATCCAAGTTATGAAGACCAATTAGGGAGTGGAATTAGAGGAAGATGGTCATCATTTTGGTCATGAAGACCAAACCAAGAGTAAGACAAGAGGAAGATGGTCATCATCGCGTCCATGAAGACAAATCCAAGAGTAAAACAAGAGGAAGATGGTCATCATCGTGGCCATGAAGACCAATCCAAGAGTAAAACAAGAAGAAGATGGTATCATCGTGGCCATGAAGACCAATCTAAGAGTAAAACAAGAGAAAGATGGTCATCATCGTGGCCATGAAGACCAATCCAAGAGCAAAACAAGAGGAAGATGGTCATCATCGCGCCACGAATACGAAACCAAGAGCAAAATATGAGCAAATTAGTCTTAATCATACCTATTAAGAAAACCCACCCCAAAAATCCACGCCCCCCAAAAAACTCCATAAAAAAAGCATGAATTCACCAAGTAAATTCACGCCAAAACCCAACTCCAATCCAATCCCCTACTTCAACTCCATCCAACTACCAACATGATGCACAGCAAACCCACCAAAACTGGAATAACCCTGATATTGCTCTAAAACAAGCCCCAGCTGATTATTCATTTCCGCCTGACCTTCTTCGAAAAACGTTAAAAATCCGTCACTAATACCGAGATTCATCGTCTCAACTGCGATCGTTACATCTTTATTAAGCAACACAGCGAGATCCATCTCATATTTCACTAATTCAATAATGCCATTTGGGCCAACGGCTTTGTCACGGTAGGCCATAATGGTCACTTCGTCTGTATTTTTTAACGCCCATTCGGCTAGATTGCCTTTTCCGTGTTTGTTACGGAAGTTCATTTCATCAAACCAAAACGGAATGTCAACTGCAAGACTGATGCCTAAACCAGATGCAGTATTAGCGGCAGCTAAAATCGCTCCTTGGTATTTAAGAACAGCAGCCCCATAGTTTGTTGTCCATTGCTCTGTTAAATAAGGCTCAATATCAAGGTGAATTCCGGCGAACTTCTGACCAGTAGCTGCCCCATTTTGATAACCACTTACCCAATTTAAAAAGTTCAAAAATGCTTTATTGTTAGCACCCCAGTTAGGTGCACCATCTAACGCGTAAACATCCATACCTAGCTTCGCAGCTTCGCTAATAAAAGTGTGATAATAGGTAACATCAATACTACGGTCAATCTGCAAAAACACGTGTGATACTTGCTTTGCTTCTAAAAACTGTAATGTAACTTCGCGGTCATTTACAATTTTACTCGTATCCCAGAGCCATGTTGAATAGCCCGGCGACAGACCCTCAGCTTGTGCTTTATGATTCAAAGCTAGACCTCCTAGTTGAGATCCTAGTAAGAATAGTAATGTCAGAACTACAACCTTTATTTTCATCATTAGCCTCTCCTTTTCAATAGCCCCATGGCTCAAAAAGGAGCCTGGCAGCTTGGCAGCCTTGCAATGTTGAACATTGGGTAGGCCCATAGCTTTGCGTCCTTGTTTTTCAACAAGTTTGCCTTTTTCAGATTTTTCTTAAGTATAAGGGCTTGTCCGGTAAAAAGATATAGGAGTGGGTTCCTATCATTATTTTCCCCTAAAATATAACAGGTAATTTATGAAAAAATGTAATGAGAAAACTGCCAATGTCCTTTATAATAAATGATAGGGAATTCTGTCGAAAAGAATTCATTTGTACGGTAACAACTATGTGACTAAGGTGGGTGTACAGATGTTAAGAGGTTTATATACAGCAACAGCAGGAATGCTTGCACAGCAAAGACGTACTGAAATGCTTTCAAATAATATGGCAAATGCCAATACAGCTGGTTATAAAGCGGATCAAGCAAGTGTCCGCGCATTTCCCGAAATGCTTTTAAATAGAATGGAAAATAAATCAGTACCAACAACAAATGGTTCAAGTTTTGGTCAAATCACACCGATTGGTTCGATTAACACAGGTGCTTACGTTCAAGAATTACAAAGCACTTTTTCACAAGGCGGTCTTAAAGAAACTGGCTTGTACACGGATGTAGCGCTTTTAGAAGAAATTATTCCCTTAAACGCAGAAACGAATGTAAAAGGTGCTTTGTTTTTTGCCGTTCAAAACCAAGCAGGTGAAGAGCGTTATACTCGTAACGGTCACTTTACACTAGATAATAACGGGATCCTAACTTCTGGAGGAAATCCAGTACTATCTACAACAGGCCAGCCAATCTCCATTCAATCTAGCGAATTCCAAGTAACGCCTGATGGAGAAGTAATTGCGGATGGAGAGTTCGTAGCACAAATTGATGTTCGTTTTGAAGCGGATGTTCGTAACCTTGTAAAAGAAGGTAATGGTTTATTCCGTACTTTCAATAATGAAGAACTGCCAACTGCAGTAAACAACGATAACATTCAATATAATCTAAGACAAAATTATTTAGAAACTTCAACAGTAGATGTTGGACGTACGTATACAGATATGATGACAGCGTACCGTTCGTTTGAAGCGAATCAAAAGGTATTACAAGCTTATGATAAAAGTATGGACAAGGCCGCGAACGAAATTGGCCGCATATAATAGGGGGTACTAGTAAATGCTACGCTCAATGATAACAGCGACGAATACGATGAGTCAGCTTCAAAAGCAGCTTGATCAAATCGGCCACAACATGGCTAATATTGATACACAAAGCTATAAAAGAACAGAAACTTCTTTCTCTGAGCTGGTACGTCAACAATTCAATAACCAGCCCAACGCTGCTGAGGAAATTGCAGAGCAACGTTTTGGCAGGGAATTAGGAATTAGACAGGGAACAGGAGCTATGCTTAACAGCAGCCTTGTTTTTACACAAGGAAACATTAAACAGACAAGCAGAGAGCTTGATATTGCCTTTACTCTTCCAAATCAATTTCTACAAATTGACGTAAACGGGGAGATTAATTATACAAGAGATGGTGCATTATACTTATCACCAACAAATGATGGAACAAATCAATTATTGTTAACAGCTTCTGATGGAAGTCCTGTTCTTGATGAAAATCAAAATCCGATTCGTTTTAATGATGATTTTCAAAAAATCGTTATTTCTAATGATGGTACGATTTCAACCGTTCAAAATGACCAAACAGAAGCACCACAAGAATTTCAGCTCGGTGTTGTCCAAGTAGATCGCCCGCAAATGTTAATTCAAAACGGAAACAACCGTTATGGATTAAAGGATTTAGGTGACATTCCGTTAAATGAAGTGTTAACGTTTCTAGAAGGTGAGCTGCGCGGTGATGTTGCAATGGAGCAAGGGGCACTTGAAATGTCCAATGTTGACTTATCCAAGGAAATGACCGATTTATTAATCTCACAGCGTTCCTATCAGATGAATGCAAAATCGGTTACACTTGGTGACCAAATGCTGGGATTAATAAACGGCGTAAGATAGGAGTTTAGTCTATTGGTAGCTAAAGAAACGACGAAACCGATCAGTCGAGAAGAAGTGAAAAAGGCTAAAAAGTCTAAAAAAGAACAAGAGATTCATGAAGAAGGTCGTCAAAAGGTGATTGTTCGAGTTCGATTACTCCCTATTTGGGTGAGGGTTCTGCTTGTTTTAATTCTTATGGTTGTAAGCACAATCGCTGGACTTATCGTCGGCTACGGAGTCATTGGTAGTGGCGAACCAAAGGATGCCCTTGAAAAGTCCACTTGGCAGCACATCATTGACTTGGTTGAAAAAGAATAAAGCTCGGGATATACTTGTTAAAAGGAAGGTGAAAGCCTTCCTTTTGTCGTACATATACATAGTGATGATTTTCTTAAAAAGGAGCTTATACATATGCTAGATAGTAATGAAATCAAGAGCATCATTCCACACCGTTACCCATTTTTACTTGTGGACCGCGTGCTCGAGGTCGAAGAAGGAACACGTGCAGTTGGAATCAAAAACGTATCAGCGAATGAAGAATTTTTTAACGGTCATTTCCCAGATTACCCGGTAATGCCCGGCGTATTAATTGTAGAAGCACTTGCACAAGTTGGCGCAGTGGCAATTTTAAAAAAGGAAGAAAACCGCGGTAGACTAGCATTTTTTGCTGGTATTGATAACTGTCGTTTCAAAAAACAAGTTGTACCTGGTGATCAGCTAAGACTTGAAGTTGAGATCACACGTTTACGTGGTTCACTTGGTAAAGGAAAGGCCATCGCAACAGTTGACGGCGAAGTAGCATGTGAAACAGAAATCATGTTTGCTTTAGGTGAGAAAAAATCAGAAGAGTAAGAAGTCATAAGAGTCAAATGACCAGATAGGTCGTTTGACTCTTTTTGCATGAGGAAGGTTTCATTCACTGGAAACTTGTCTATATAAAGCATATCGGCCGATCAATTTTCATGAAAAGTAAGAATGAAAATAGACGAAATGGGAAGCATAATCAAAGACCGGATTCAAAAGCTAAAAAAGGTCAAAATAGAAAGGAGCAATTATGATGAGAAAAAAATGGCTATTAACTTTATCAGGATCATTACTAGCAGCAATGATCGTAACAGGTTGTACTGCAGATGACGAAGATCCAGCACCACCAGAAAATACACCAACAGAAGAAAACGGTGAAATGGATACAGAACAACCACTTGAAGATGCAGGTGAAAACGTAGAAGAAGGCCTTGAAGAAGGCGGCGATATGATGGAAGAAGGCGCTAACGAAGGCGAGAACATGTTAGAAGAAGGTACTGACGAAGCTAACGATATGATGGAAGGCAACAACGAAGGTACACAAGAAGGTAACAACAACGAAGACGAGAATAAATAAGATGTGAAAGGCTAACATAACGATGTTGGCCTTTTTTATGTTTTAATCTAAAAATATTAATCATATTTATGATCTCACACCGAATAGGATGAAATGAACAGAGTTTTCTAGATTAATATGGAATGATGGTTCCATAGGAAAAAAGAGGTGTGTTAGAGATGAAAGACATGAATGCTCCATACCAACAGCATCTAACGTATATGAAAACCTATCATCCGTTCCATAGTCGTTTTGATCCTTGTCGTCCAATTGGTGTGAAATTTTATTCAACACCTCCTCATTTATATATGGGTTTTCAACCACCAAACCTACAACAGTTTCCCCCAAGAGTTGCACTGAAAAAGGGAACACTTTGGCCTGCATTATATGATGATTACGTAAATCCATATGAGGCAAAAGGAGGTCCAAAGCCATGAGTCACAAGCAATTACCAGATGAGTACTACAAACTGCTAGAGGAGCTTCAAGCTGTAGACTTTGTACTTGTCGAACTAACTCTATATTTAGATACACATCCAAATGACATGCAAGCCCTGCAACAATTTAACCAATACGCTGCCTATTCCAAACAGTTAAGACAGACATTTGAAGCCAAATTCGGCATGCTCACACAATACGGTGGCAGCTTTGCCGATGCAAATTGGAGCTGGGGAACTGCTCCATGGCCTTGGCAGGTGTAGTGGGGCGGTAATTGAGGTGAACAGAGTTTAAGAGGAACTGACCTGGATTTATCTTCAAAAATAGAGGCTTAACTTCGTACGATTTAACAGGGATTTGCTACTAAATTAGAGGCGTATCGGAGGTTCAACAGGGATTTGCACTAAATTAGGGGATATATCGGTAAAATAGCAGGGATTAGATACTAAATTAAGAGGTGTATCGACCATATAGCAGGGATTAGCTACTAAATTAGGAGGTATATCGGCAAATTAGCCTGGACTTGTTCTAAATTAGTGCATATATCAGCAATCTAGCAGGATTTTCAATTCTATCAAGAGGTTTATCCGCGATTATCGGGATTTTATCTGCGATTTTCGAGATTTATCCGCGATTATTCGCATTTTATCTGCGATTCTGAAGATTTATCCGCGATTAGACAAAAAGCGACATAAACAGGAGAGGAGAATAACAGCATGTGGGTTTATGAAAAAAAACTTCAATACCCTGTAAAAGTAAGCACATGTAACCCGACACTTGCAAAATATCTTATTGAACAATACGGCGGTGCCGACGGTGAACTCGCAGCTGCACTTCGCTATTTAAATCAACGCTACACAATTCCTGATAAAGTAGTGGGCTTATTAAACGATATCGGCACAGAGGAATTTGCCCACCTCGAAATGATCGCAACAATGATTTACAAGCTCACAAAAGACGCCACACCAGAGCAGCTAAAAGCAGCGGGCCTTGACCCCCATTATGTAAATCACGACTCAGCACTTTTCTATCACAACGCAGCAGGCGCACCATTCACGGCAACTTACATCCAAGCAAAAGGCGACCCAATCGCTGACCTTTACGAAGATATCGCTGCAGAAGAAAAAGCGCGTGCTACATACCAGTGGATCATAAACATGTCCGATGACCCTGATTTGAATGACAGTTTAGCCTTCCTACGTGAACGCGAAATTGTCCATTCTCAACGTTTCAGAGAAGCGGTTGAGATTCTAAAAGACGAAAGAGATCGGAAAAAAATATTTTAAGAAGCTTTAGCCCAGAACCCGATGTAGTTCTGGGCCTTTTGCTGTGAAAAAAGATGTTCTTGGCTGTGAAATACACTTTGAAAAAACACAAAAAAGCCACACAACCATGTGCAGCCATTCGACAAAATTCGGGAAGTGACAGGCACCAAGCACCCCGCTCCGGACCACATCCCCCGCACAGGCACCACAACCTCCGCCCTAAACCGACCTCGCCAACAACCGTCCATCCAACAAAACAGAAATAGATTCCTCCAATTCTGTAATGTTTTTCACACTAGCGGATATTTGTGCAGGTGTGTTGGTTGTTTTGGAGATTGTAACAAGGACCTTCAGGTGAGTGTCTGGTTGTTCCACGTGCTCTTTAAAAAAAGGTAACCATTCTTTTGAGATTAAAGCTTCAATTAACCAGGAGTTTTCGCCATCTTCTTTGTTAATCACTAGTCCATCTTTCAAAGAAATAACTTTGTTTTCAATTGCTGCTGTATCCTCAATTTGTAGACCGACAAGCTTGAACGTTTTCATGATATCCCTCGCTAGCTCGTTTTCTTTTAGTATACCATAGAGATCACAAACTACAGAATGAGCCAATTGACGGTCTATTTCGATACATTTGATACCCGTTCAATGACGGTCATAATGATGGCTTCAATTTCTTTTCGATCTTTCGTTTTTACTAATAAAAGCTCTTGCAGACTTTGCGTGAACTTAGGATTTTTTATTAAATAATCAATCAACTGAGAAACGGAGCCTTCAGCTTGATATTTTCCATACATTTCATAAAGATATTCATTTGTTTGTTCATCGCGTCCAAGCAGATGATCGATGCTTACTTGAAACGCATTGCTAAGCGATATTAAATAAGAAAGATCTGGAGCTTGCTCACCTGTTTCAAGGCGGGTAATAACTGGTCGGGATACGCTGATTGTTTCGGCCAACTGCTCCTGTGACCAACCATTTTGTTCACGATAAAATCTTAGATTCATTTGGAATTTCTCTAATTCTCTCATGTAACAACATTTCCCTTCTCCAAGCTTACTGTTATCGTAAAGGAGAATAGGGACAAGGTATGTTCTAATACAGAACATATGGAGT
The DNA here is from genome assembly GCF_002577655.1 of Bacillus sp. AFS040349. Lineage (NCBI taxonomy): Bacteria > Bacillati > Bacillota > Bacilli > Caryophanales > Bacillaceae > Bacillus > Bacillus sp. AFS040349. The sequence goes on from NZ_NUMC01000102.1 coordinate 15,850, forward strand.
GATGTTCTAATACTGTACAAAAATAGATAATTCGTCCTAATTTAAGAAAATACGTAAAATACAACGAAAGAAAGAGATGAAACTATCTTTTTCCCGATATTTCGTCAAATTTAGCCAAAAATGAAAAATAGTTAAATTTTGAAATAGGATAAATTGGAATATACTTACATTGACAAATAATTGAAGAGAGGTCATGAAATGGTTGAATTTAGGCTGAAATCAATTTACTTAAAAAAAAATCCACAACGAGTTAGAGAACATACCGATGGAAACTTAGTTATTCTGAGAGTAGGAGATCAAGAAGTAGGTACAACAAACTATCATCATTTTCGGGTTCCTGTACACGCCACAGTCGATATCCGATATTTAGAGCCAAATTTGAATAGTATTCTACGTATCATTTTTCAATTAGAAAAAAGTGACTTATCCATTCAGTATTTTACCTGGAATGAGGATGAAAAACACTATATTGACACACCTCTTCATGAAGAAATCATTCAATCTCAATCCTTTCAACACATTCTTCAAAGTGTAAGCTTCACTGGTGAAAACAATTTTTCATATGTAACGAATTCCCTACAACGACTTACAGACCAACATTATTAAAAAAACTAGAAAATTGTTGAATTTTGTTGTATTAAGATAAAACCAAATTAAAAAATTTATTTCCTTATAAGAAAAAATTAGTTTCATAGCAAAGAAACAAATAAAAACACAATTTCACACATTTTTCCAATCCCTAACAATCGAATACAATAAGCTTGTACAAAAAAAGAAAGGAGGAATGAAGTGATCAATCAAATCATTTTGGTTGGAAGATTAACAAAAGACCCCGAAATTCGCTACACAGCTGATGGAGCACCGGTGGCGAACATCACACTTGCTGTTAGCCGAAGCTTCCGAAATGCAGCCGGAGAAATTGAAACAGATTTTGTGAATTGTACGGTGTGGAGACGAACTGCTGAGAATACGGCTAACTACTGCCGCAAAGGTTCAATCGTAGGTGTCACAGGTCGTATCCAAACACGAAGCTATGAAAATGCTGAAAAAACCCGTGTTTATGTTACAGAAGTTGTTGCTGATTCTGTTCGCTTTATGAGTGGTAAGCCACGTGAACTAGTCGAGCAAGAAGCTTAATTTTCCCTCGTTCTCTTCATGAGAAAGAATCAATGGTATCCCCTTAATTCCACATTTTTTAAGGCTGATTGCTGTGAGGTGATCAGCCGATTTTTTTGCAAATTTGATGATAGGAATCTTTTGTCCAAAACTCGTTAATTTGTACCATGAATTTTCCCTCTATCTCTATTATCATTACACATAGTCCATAGTTTCTGGGAGAAATATGAAACTTCCTGGGAACTTATTCGTATAACATATAAAAGGGAAGAAGGAGTGTACAAATTGAAAAAAACACTATCGGTTGTTTTTGCGGCTTTATTAATGTTTATGCTTGCAGCATGTGATCAAACAGCAAAAACAACTAACGAAGAAGCAGAGCCAACAGAAGAAAGCACAAAAAAGGAAAACACATCAGAACTAACTCTTGAAGAAGTAATGACAAAATCAATGGAAGCTTCAGAATCAGTGAAAAGCTTCGCTGTTAAAATGGATATGACTCAAGCAATGTCTGCTTCTGAGCAAACAGAAGCAATTGATATGGATTCAACCATTGATATGAAGGTTGTAACAAATCCAATGACACTCTATCAAAAAATGGATATGAACATGAACGAAGCTGGAGCGGAAAATACTTACACAACTGAAACATATTTCTCCCCTGATGGAATTTTTGTATTTGACTCATCAACAAATCAATGGATGACGTTCCCGAAGGAAATGTCAGATCAACTGATGCAAACATCAACACAAGAAACAAATCCAGCAGAAGAGCTAAAAAAGCTTCAACAATTTGTTGAAGACTTTACATTTGAGCAAGATGATAAAAACTTCATTTTAAAATTAAATGCATCAGGTGAAAAATTCACAGACTTTATTAAAGAAACAGTCGAACAAACACTTCCACAAGATCTTTACGCAGGTGGAGATGTTTTTAATAATATGAAGATCAATGAAATTAAGTATGAAATCCACATCAACAAAGAAACATACTACCCAACAAGCCTAAATACGGTAATGGATATGGAAATTACCGCTGAAGGTGAAACTGTTAAACTGAAGCAAAACATGGAAGGAACGTACACTGATTATAATGAAATTGAAGAAGTAAAAGTTCCTCAAGAGGTTATTGATAACGCGGTTGAAATGGAAATGTAATAAAATGGGGCTGACCCAAAAGTCTA
>NZ_NUMC01000103.1:0-15708 GCF_002577655.1 Bacillus sp. AFS040349
ATCTTTTGACACTACCTATCCTCTTACTATAAAAGATATGGAAGTGAGTTTAAAAATAGAACAAGCTATAATAGATAACATCTACTATAGCTTGCCAATTTTAATGTTTCGGTTTTTCGCTTCCTTTAATAAAAAGAAGTATTTCGCTTCTGCTACTTTTAATTCATAGAGTACCTCAGGAGAAGGTTCAACACTTTTATCAATCAGTTGCTTTTGCCGATTCCACTCTTTCTTCTTCAGAAGTAAATTTTGAATCAGTTGTTGATCATATTGATTCCTCAGCCACCCTTTACGGCGAAATAGCATCTAATCCCCCCCTTTACAGCTCTCTTCTTCCTTCTAGTGCTTTTGATAGGGTTACTTCATCAGCATATTCCAAATCTCCACCTACCGGTAAACCATGTGCAATTCTAGTTAGTTTAATACCTGATGGCTTTAATAATCTTGAAATATACATCGCGGTTGCTTCCCCTTCAATATTAGGGTTAGTTGCTAAAATTACTTCTTGTATTACATCATCTTGAAGTCTTTTTAAAAGTTCCGGTATTTTTATATCTTCAGGTCCGATCCCTTCCATCGGAGAAATCGAGCCATGAAGTACATGGTACATCCCGTTATATTCTTTCATTTTCTCCATGGCGATCACATCTTTAGGATCTTGAACAACACACACAATACTTTTATCACGTCGGTCATCTTCGCATATATAACAAGGATCCTGATCTGTAATATGACCACAAACAGAGCAGTACGATAAATTCCGCTTGGCATTAACTAGAGCCTTTGCGAAATCCAAGACCACATCTTCTTTCATATTTAATACAAAAAAAGCCAGTCGAACGGCCGTTTTTGGACCGATTCCTGGCAATTTCATAAAGCTATCAATAAGCTTTGATATTGGTTCAGGATAATGCATAATAATCCTCCTAGAACATTCCCGGTAGATTCATTCCTTTTGTAAATTGTCCCATTGTTTCATTTGTTAAATCGTCCATCTTTTTAAGTGCATCATTTGTAGCAGCTAACACTAAGTCTTGAAGCATTTCAATATCTTCTGGATCTACTACTTCTTCTTTAATGTTAACTTCTACTATTTCCTTTTGACCATTAACAACAACTGTTACCATTCCGCCACCAGCAGTACCTTCTACTGTTTTTTCAGCAAGTTCTTCTTGAGCTTTTGCCATATCCTTTTGCATTTTTTGCATTTGCTTCATCATCTTTTGCATATTACCCATTCCGCCACGCATCATTTTACATTCCTCCAATTTAATCTTTTATTTCAATAAGTTCATTTCCTACTAATTTTCTTGCTTCAGCAATTAAGGGATCTTCTTCCCCGCTTTCTTGCTGATTTTGCTCATCATCTTTTTGATCTTTAAGAAATTCCTTCCTTATTTTACCCCAATCATGTTCCGGAACGCCAACCATTTCCATATTCTTGCCGACTAATTCCTGTAAAATCATTTCTAAGTTTGTTCGAACATTATTATTATTTTCAGCTACCATTTTACAATGAATTTCAAATTTGAATTTCAAAACAAATGCATGATCTGATGCTGCTACAGGTTCACTATCATTTAGTAGTGCCGCATGAGATACCTTGTTTTGGCGTCTTAGCATCTCTAGCAGCTCTGCCCAGCGTCCTTTAATTATCTCTAAGTCTTTTCTTGTAGCGTTTTTAAGGATCTCTTGAATTCTTCCTTCTGGTGTTTTATACCCACCACTCTTCATCGAGCGCTGCTTTGGTTCAGACCCTGTTGCAGCCTGTTGTGGGGCTGAAATACCTTGCTGTTTTATTCGGTTTATTTCTGACTGTAAATTGTTTATCTTATCTAGTAGTGCTTGATACCCCTCTTCATTAGGCTGAGAAGTAGTATGAGTGTTTTGACAGAGCTTCACAAGTGCTACCTCTAAAAAAATTCGTGGATGGTTTGTCCATTTCATCTCTTGCTGACTTTTACTTAAAACATCAATTATCTCATAAATCTCAGCAGAAGGAATTTCTTTTGAGAGCTCAATAAATTGCTCATCAACTGATACTCGTTCAAGTACATCCTCTAACGTTGGTGCAGTCTGGTAAAGAAGCATGTCTCGGTAATAAAAAATGAAATCTTCAATAAATCTACTTGGATCTTTACCTTGATACATAAGTTGGTCAAGTGCTTGCAAGGCAATTGTCACATTTTTTTGGTGAATGGCCTCTGCCATTCTTCCTATAATCTCTTGAGAGACAGATCCGGTAATTAGCAAAGCTTCTTCAATACTTACTTGCTCATCACTGTAAGATATCGCTTGATCCAGGAGACTTAACGCATCACGCATACCACCATCAGCAGCTCTTGCTATTACATCTAGAGCCGCTTCTTCTACATTGACCTGTTGATTATGTATGATTTCTTTCATTCTCCCTACAATAGCAGATGCTGTAATTCTCCTAAAATCAAAGCGTTGACAGCGGGAGATGATTGTTAGCGGGATCTTATGTGGTTCTGTTGTAGCTAAGATAAAAATCACATGCTTAGGAGGCTCTTCTAGCGTTTTAAGTAAGGCATTAAAAGCTCCAATCGATAACATATGAACTTCATCGACGATATATACCTTGTATTGTACAGATGATGGTGCATACTTTACTTTATCTCTTATATCCCTTATTTCATCAACACCGTTATTAGATGCAGCATCGATCTCAATTACGTCAGAAATTGACCCGTTTGTGATTCCTTTACAAGCAGCACACTCATTACATGGCTCCGCAACTGGTGCCTTTTCACAGTTCACTGCTTTTGCAAAGATTTTTGCTGCACTTGTTTTCCCTGTTCCACGTGGTCCAGAAAAAAGATAAGCATGTGAAAATTTATTTTGTAATAGGGCATTTTGTAAGGTTTTAGTAATATGTTCTTGTCCAACCACATCATGAAACAACTGTGGTCGAAAAACACGATATAGAGCTTGATAACCCACAAAAACGTCTCCCTTCTTCTTCTTCCTTTTTATTATAACAACCAACAGAAAATTTACAAAGTTGTTTATATATAAATAAAAAACTCACCCTATAAGGGTGAGTTTTATTTTAAAATTAACTGCCGTGCACCTTCCGTCGATTAGTCACCATAGGCGTTACTCAAGCAGTTAGCTCGGCTCAGGCAACCCTGCGGCACATGAGAGCTTCCACTTAATGCTGCTTCCTTCCGGACCTGACATGGTTCATGGATTCCCATTGCGCAGGACCCAAGCGTCAACACCACTTACTTGAGGCAGCCCTACAGTGTTCTAACCTCTAGAAGGGATTCGGCCTCGCTAGAGCGGATTGCGAGTACAGGGCACCGCTACCTCCCCGCTTAGCACGGCAAAATTGATACCACATTTAGTTGCGCCGTTTGTCCGACGCATGTATTAGTATATATCCTTCTCATATAAAATGCAATGGTTAGACTCTGTAAGTTTTTGTCATGTGTTTTTTTCTTTCTTTTTCTTCTCTCTTAACTCACGAAAAAAAGAACTGAGCATTTCACTACATTCCTGCTCTTCAATTCCTTTTGTAACTTCAACTTGGTGGTTAAATCTCTCCTCCTGAAGTAAGTTCATTAGAGTACCTGCACATCCACCCTTTGGGTCAGAAGCACCGTAAACAACTCTCTTTATCCTTGAAAGGACAATGGCACCGGCACACATAGGACAAGGCTCTAATGTAACATACAGTGTAGCATCTTCTAATCTCCAAGAATCTACTGCCATACATGCTTGGTCAATGGCTAAGATTTCAGCATGAGCAATCGATCGTTGTTCGGTTTCCCTCAAGTTATGAGCAACCCCCACAACAACATCATTCAAAACAATCACTGCTCCGATTGGAACTTCTCCAATTTCTTTTGCTTTTCTTGCCTCTTCTAAAGCTATCTTCATAAAGTGTTGATCATTCATACTTGAGTTACTCCTTATAGAATTTGTAAATTTGTTCATCCTATTGTGTAAAAAGGAGAATTGATCAATGGAAACAAAAAGTGAACAAGCACTCCTCATTATAGATATGATCAATGATTTTCAATTTCATAATGGACCTAACTTAGCTAAACAAGCTGATACCATCTCACATAACATTCTTTCTCTGAAGGAAAACATGAAAAAGAATGGTTCTCCAATTATTTATATCAATGATCATTATAAACTATGGCAAGCCAACTTTGAAAAGATTGCAGCAAAGTGCCGAAATTCATTAAGTGAAAATATCATTCATCGCCTTTTCCCTAATGATGATGAGTATTTTTTGATTAAACCAAAACATTCTGCTTTTTATGGGACAGCATTGAATACCCTTTTATATAGCTTAAATATTAAGGAACTTGTTATTACAGGGATTGCCGGGAATATATGTGTCCTGTTTACAGCTAATGATGCATATATGAGAGAATATAGGATTACTGTTCCCTCTGATTGCATTGCCTCTAATACAGAGGAAGATAATGATTTTGCATTAAGAATGATGAAACATATCCTTAAAGCATCAATTATTGAGTCTAAAAATAGCTGACATGTATCGAGCCTCCTCCACATATGATGTACTAAAATGCTTTTGTGAGGGGGATAGTCATGCAAATACATATTGTCCAGCAAGGACAAAGTTTGTATGGTATTGCACAGGCCTATAATACAACTGTAAATGAAATTGTTCGAACAAATGAATTACCAAACCCTAATAATTTGGTTATTGGTCAAGCGATTGTTATTCCGATTAAAGGAAGGTTTTATTGGGTTCAGCCTGGAGACAGCTTATTTTCAATAGCCCAAAGATATGGTTTTTCAGCTGAAGAGTTAGCTAGAGTCAATAATCTTAATGTGAATCAGCCACTTTCACCTGGATTCAGATTATATATACCTGAAGGACAAAAAAGATCTGTAGAATCCAATGCTTATATTGAGCCTAGAGGTACAAGTGTAGCTGCTAACCTTGAGCAAGCAGCTCGTGAGGCTGCACCATATTTAACATACTTGGGTCCTTTTAGCTTTCAAATACAGAGAGATGGTTCATTAAAAGAACCATTATTAAATAACTTTCCGGAAATCGCTCGACAAAATGGTGTAACATTAATGATGGCCATCACGAATCTAGAAAATGATCAATTTAGTGATGAATTAGGTAGAATTGTTTTAACAAACATGGATATACAAAATAAACTGTTAGATAAAATCGTAAGAACAGCAAAGAAATATGGATTTAGAGATATACATTTTGACATGGAGTATTTAAGACCTCAAGATCGTGAGGCATACAATCAATTTTTAAGAAAAGCAAAAGCTCGATTTAGTCAAGAAGGCTGGCTATTATCAACAGCTTTAGCTCCTAAAACGAGTGCAGATCAAAAAGGAAAATGGTATGAAGGACACGATTACAAGGCACATGGTCAAATTGTTGACTTCGTTGTTATTATGACTTATGAATGGGGATACAGTGCTGGACCTCCATTAGCAGTATCACCAATTGGCCCTGTTCGCGAAGTGTTAGAATATGCGATTAGTGAAATGCCTAGTCGCAAAATTATGATGGGTCAAAACTTATATGGATATGACTGGACACTTCCATTTGTGGCTGGAGGTCAATACGCTAAGGCAGTAAGTCCTCAACAAGCTATCCAATTAGCAAGTACGAACAACGTACCAATTCGATATGATCAAGAAGCACAAGCACCTCATTTTAATTATACTGATGCTGCTGGCAAAGAACATAAAGTCTGGTTTGAAGATGCAAGGTCCATTCAAGCAAAATTTGATTTGATTAAAGAGTTAGATTTAAGAGGCATCAGCTATTGGAAACTCGGTTTAGCCTTCCCACAAAATTGGCTCCTCCTTGCTGATAACTTCGAAATTGAGAAGAAATAATTATTCATTAAAGTACTCATTATCTGATGAGTACTTTTTTTGGTTAATTTTAAGTAAACTGTAAGTGATTGTGAAATAAATATAGAAAAAGAAAGCAAACAATTTATTTTTAACTCAAAATGGGTTTTGCATGGTAAAATGAAATTTGTCGATTTTTAGTATAGGTGTTTCGTTTTAAAGGAGGACCCATTATGAATATACCCTTTATTACAGTAGAGGGACCAATCGGTGTTGGGAAAACATCATTGTCAAAAGCAATTGCTGATTATTATCAGTTTCATCTATTAAAAGAAATTGTTGAGGAAAATCCTTTCTTAGGAAAGTTTTACGCTGATATTGAAGAGTGGAGCTTTCAAACGGAAATGTTCTTTCTTTGCAATCGTTATAAACAATTAGAAGATATCGATAAGAAATTTCTCCAAGTAAGTAAACCAGTTGTAGCGGATTATCATATTTATAAAAACCTTATTTTTGCTAAACGTACGCTTAAAAATGAGCAGTATGATAAATACTTAAAAATCTATGATATTTTAACGGATGGAATGCCGAAACCAAATATCATTATTTATTTAAGTGCTAGTTTAGATACTCTACTTAATAGAATTGCAAAAAGAGGACGTGAAATCGAACATCAAATCGATCCAAGCTATTTGCAACAACTCACAGAAGACTACGAGATCGCTATGACACAATGGGAAAAAGAAAATCCATCCATTCCTATTATTCGATTTAATGGAGATACATTAGATTTTGTTCAAAATAAACAAGACTTAACCTATATATTCAATACATTGAATCAGTATTTGCAAAAAGGAGTAACAATAGATGAATTTACGAGATAAATATAATATTCCAAACAACGCTGTGATCACTATTGCAGGTACCGTTGGTGTAGGAAAGTCAACTATGACAAAAGCTCTGGCAAAGGAGCTTGATTTTAAAACATCATTTGAGAAAGTAGATTCTAATCCTTATCTTGATAAATTTTATGCAGATTTCGAAAGATGGAGCTTTCATTTACAAATCTATTTCCTTGCTGAACGCTTTAAAGAGCAAAAAAAGATTTTTGAATATGGCGGAGGTTTTATTCAGGATCGTTCCATATATGAAGACACTGGAATCTTCGCAAAGATGCATTACGAAAAAGGAACAATGTCTGAAGTAGATTATGAAACATACCGAAATTTATTTGATGCAATGGTTATGACTCCTTATTTCCCACATCCTGACCTTCTGATCTATCTTGAAGGAAGTTTAGACGATATTTTATCTCGAATTAAATTACGTGGACGAGCTATGGAGCAGCAAACTCCCGTAGAATATTGGCAAGAGATGCACCAGCGTTATGAGGATTGGATCAATAATTTCAACGCTTGCCCTGTTTTACGTATTAACATTAATGATTACGACATTATGACAAATGATCAATCCATTGAACCAATTATTGAAAGAATTGGCTATTTTATTGAGCAAACAAAATTTCTTAAAAAGTAAGATAAAATAAAAAAGGCATTTAGGAACAGAAATTCTGATCTTAAATGCCTTTTACTTTTTCAATCTAATGTTAAGCCCTTACAAAAGGGAATAAAAAAAACCGTTACTTCAAACGTAACGATTTTCACCAATCTCCCATATTTTATGCGCTAATATGAGAATTATTTATAATATTATGGAGGAGGAAAGGGGATTCGAACCCCTGCGGGCTTTGACACCCCTGTCGGTTTTCAAGACCGATCCCTTCAGCCGGACTTGGGTATTCCTCCTTGTTGACAAGATATAATTTATCATATGATATATATAGTTGTCAACAATTCTTTCAAAAAAACTTTTGTTTTATTTAAAACCTCAAATTGCTTTCTAAACCTGCGTTTTTATTCTACAACAGATATACGTTCTTTATTCCCCATATATGGTCTTAATACTTCCGGAATAATGACTGATCCATCTTCTTGCTGATAATTTTCTAAAATAGCAGCAACGGTACGGCCAATTGCTAAACCAGATCCATTTAATGTGTGAACATGCTCAACTTTTGCTTTGGCTTCTCTTCTGAATCGAATATTCGCACGTCTAGCTTGGAATGCCTCAAAATTACTACAAGAAGAGATTTCACGGTACGTTCCATAGCTTGGAATCCATACTTCTAAATCATACTTTTTCGCTGCTGTAAACCCAAGGTCAGCTGTACACATGCTCATAACACGGTATGGTAGACCTAATAATTGAAGAACCTTTTCAGCATGACCTGTTAATTTTTCTAGTTCCTCATAAGAATCCTCTGGTTTAACAAAACGAACAAGCTCTACTTTGTTAAACTGATGTTGACGAATTAATCCTCTTGTATCTCTACCAGCAGATCCAGCCTCTGAACGGAAATTTGCACTGAATGCAGCATAGCTGATTGGAAGTTGTTCTACATTAAGGATTTCCTCACGATGTAAATTTGTTACTGGAACTTCTGCCGTTGGAATTAAGAAATAGTCTTCTCCGACGATCTTAAAAGCATCTTCCTCAAACTTTGGTAATTGACCGGTTCCAGTCATACTATCTCTATTCACAATAAAAGGTGGCATGATTTCTGTATACCCATGTTCCTCTACATGTAAATCAAGCATAAAGTTAAAGAGTGCTCTCTCTAATCTAGCTCCTAAACCACGATAGAATACAAAACGGCTACCAGTTACTTTAGCTGCTCTTTCAAAATCTAAAATTTGCAGACCATCTGCAATTTCCCAATGCGGTTTTGGTTCAAATGAGAATTCAGGGATCTCACCCCAATTTCGAGCTTCTACATTATCATCTTCTGTATCACCAACAGGAACACTTTCATGAGGAATATTCGGGATAGATAATAGCAATTGCTCTAATGCTGTTTCTACCTCGCGTAGTTCATCATCATATCCTTTTATTTTTTCTCCTACATCTTTCATTTCACTAATAAGATGATCAGCATCCTGTTTTTCCCTTTTAAGTTGCGCTACCTGAGAAGATACTTCATTTCTTTTGCTTTTTAATTCTTCTGTAGCTGCGATAAGTTCTCTTCTTTTTTTATCAAGATCTTCAAATTTGCCAAAGTCAGTTAAATCCTCACCACGTTTGGCTAATTTTTGTTTTGCTTCCTCCAAGTTAGCACGTAAAAATTTAATATCCAACATATTACCATTCTCCTTTTTAAGAAAATATATATGAACACAAAAAACTCCCGTCCCATAAAAGGGACGAGAGTTACCCGCGTTGCCACCCTAGTTAAAAATACACATGTATTTTTCACTTAATGAATAACGGTCATAGCCGGAATAACCTACTTAAACTGTTGTTTGTTCAGCCATTCATTCAAGGATGGATTCGCAAGCATCTATCACCGATTTTCACCAGCCATCGGCTCTCTATGGATAGAACATCATGCTACTAGTTCCTATCATCATGTTTTCATATAATAGATTTAGTACATAATTTACTATAAGTTTACAGCACTAGCAAGTTTTTTATACCTTTTATTTAGACTCTTTCACCATATTTATAAATAACTGAGTCATTCGGTGATCATCCGTTAATTCTGGATGAAATGAGCATCCAAGAAATTGCCCTTGTCTAGCAGCAACGATTCTTCCGTTATGTTTAGATAAAATCTCTACATCTTCTCCAACTTCCACAATATGTGGAGCTCTTATGAAGACACCAACAAAATCTTCACCAACACCGGTAATCATTAGCTCTGCTTCAAAGCTATCCTTTTGGCGACCAAAGGAGTTACGTTCTACTGTAACATCCAATAATCCTAAATGAGATTCAGAATAACCTACTAGATTTTTTGCTAACATAATTAAGCCTGCACATGTTCCGAACATAGGCTTACCTGATTCAGCAAAAGCTTTTAAAGGTTCCATGAAATTGTATTTATCAATTAAGCGACGCATTGTGGTGCTTTCTCCACCTGGAATAATTAAGCCGTCAAGGTCATCAAGTTGGTTTGTTGTCTTAACGACGATTCCTTCTGCACCACAAGCTTCGATTGAACGAATATGTTCTCGCACAGCACCTTGTAAACCTAAAACACCAATTTTCAGCATGTAAAAAACTCCTTTATCTTACCAACCACGCTCTTGCATTCTGTGTTCTGGTAAAAGGCTTGAAATTTCAATTCCTTGCATTGCAGATCCAAGTCCTTTTGATAGGCTTGCTATTAACTCATAATCTTGGAAGTGTGTTGTTGCTTCAACGATTGAACGAGCAAATTTCGCAGGATTTTCTGATTTGAAGATACCAGAACCAACGAATACACCGTCTGCTCCTAATTGCATCATTAATGCCGCATCAGCAGGAGTTGCTACACCACCAGCTGCGAAGTTAACAACAGGTAATTTACCTTCTTTTTTAATTTGAAGAAGTAGTTCAAATGGTGCACCAAGATTTTTTGCTTCAGTCATTAACTCATCTTCACTCATTGCTGCAACTTTACGAATTTGAGCATTTACTTTACGCATATGACGTACTGCTTCAACGATGTTACCAGTACCTGGCTCACCTTTTGTACGAAGCATTGAAGCACCTTCAGCAATACGGCGTGTAGCTTCACCAAGATCACGGCATCCACATACAAATGGAACTGTGAAATCACTTTTTAAAAGGTGATATTCTTCATCAGCTGGAGTTAATACTTCACTCTCATCAATGTAATCTACACCCATAGCTTCAAGTATACGAGCTTCAACAATGTGACCGATACGAGCTTTCGCCATAACTGGAATGGATACAGCATTCATAACTTCCTCAACAATTGTAGGGTCAGCCATTCTTGCTACACCGCCTGCTGCACGAATGTCAGCTGGAACTCGCTCAAGTGCCATTACAGCAACAGCGCCTGCTTCCTCTGCAATTTTTGCTTGCTCTGCATTAACAACGTCCATGATGACGCCGCCTTTTTGCATTTCTGCCATTCCACGTTTTACGCGGTCAGTACCTGTATTGTTACTCATCTGTTTGTCCCCCTTATGTAATTTCCTATGTAATAGGATTTGTTTTAGCTATATGAAAAATTCATCTACGCTATATTTTATCCTAACTTCTAAAAAAATCCTATCAAAATAAATATAATTAGTAAAACAATTCCTATATGTTTCACTATTCTATTATTTTATACCAGAGATAATTTTCTATTATATACCTATTTCAGTCAAAATTTAATACTTTTTTATATTGTTTTCTCAAAACAAAAAAAAGACCCCCATTGGGAGTCTTCCTATTTAAAACCAACCTTTAACTGTGTCCGTTACTGTTCCCCATAATCCACCAAAGAAACCGCCAATCCCTCTCATGGATAAAACAAACCAGTTTGCTTTTTCTACAGCTTCTTTTGTAACAAGATCTACTTGAGGAAGTTTATCTTTTTGGATATAGCTTAGTGCTTCACCTTCACCAGCATAATTCACAGTCATCGTTCCTACCTTTTGACCTTCCTTAACTGGAGCAGTCAATTCTCCCTCTTTCGTTAATTGACTAGAATCAATTTTATAAGATGCCTTATATGATTCTTCTTCTCCATTTTTCACAACAAGCGTAACAGCTTTTTTTGTTTCTACAGATACACTATCTTCTTTCCCTTTTACTACCGGGATTGTTGACTCTTTTTTAATCTGATAACCAGCAGGAAAAACTTCTTTTACTGTAAAATTATCAAACGCATAATTCAACATTTTTTCAGTTGCAAAGAAGCGTGGATTTTTAACATCTCCAACTCCATCTTCAGCCTTTGCATTCATAACAACTGTGATCACTCGCATACCGTTTTTTTCAGCAGTTGCTGTAAAGCAAGATCCTGCAGATGAAGTTGATCCAGTTTTCAACCCATCAACGCCTTCATAGCCGTAAACAAGACCTGGAAGCATCCAGTTCCAGTTTGGCATCTCTGTAGCATCGTCAGTTCCTTCTCTGAAGGTTTTTTTAGCAATACTAGCTGTTTTTAAAATATCAGGGAAATCCTGAATCAATCGTTGTGATAACAGTGCCATATCTCGAGCAGAAACTTTACTTTCTGCATCTGCACTTGTTCCTTCAGGGTGCTTTCCAAGTAAATCCTTATTTTCTAACCCTGTTGCATTAACAAATTCATAGTTTGTTAAACCTAATTCTTTCGCTTTATCATTCATCATTTTTACAAATGCCGTTTCAGATCCTGCAATTAACTCAGCCAGACCAATTGCTGCACCATTTGCAGAGTAAATTGCCATAGCCTCATATAATTCCTCTACATTGTATGAGCCATCGAGTCTTAATGGTACATTTGATAGATTGCGATTTTGAGAAATTTTATACACATATTCAGTAGGTGTATATGTTTGGTCCCACTTAATTTTTCCATCTTTAATCGCTTCTAACACCAGGTACTCTGTCATAACCTTTGCCATACTAGCGACTGGTAGCATTTCATCTATATTTTTACCATAAAGAATAGTACCTGTTGACTCTTCAATGATGATTGCAGAGCTTGCATTAATAGAAATAGGCTCTGCTGCCTGAGCATTTGAATAAGGGTAAAAAGACGTAATTACAAATGCAAAAGCAACGACAATTGCAATTAATTGTTTAATTCTCACGTTGTTCATTACCTCCATATTTTTAGTTAATCTATTTAAAATTCAGTGAATGTTTGTCTCTATCTAGACACAACAAAATAGATTTTATCATAGAAAGGATAAAAAAAATAGACAGAGTCATAGACTCTGTCAAATGTTATAGTTCTGTCATATTTGGTCTCTTTTTTATTTCAAAAGTCCTATTACAAAGAATAATTTGGGGCTTCTTTCGTAATTTGTACATCGTGTGGATGGCTTTCTTTTAAGCCTGCACCTGTCATACGAATGAATTGTGAGTTTTCTCTTAGTTCTTGAAGATCCTTCGTTCCACAATATCCCATTCCTGATCGGATACCACCAACAAGCTGATAAATTGTATCAGCTAAAGGACCTTTGTAAGGAGTTCTTCCTTCAATTCCTTCTGGAACAAACTTTTTATTATCTTCTTGGAAGTAACGGTCCTTACTTCCCTTTTCCATCGCTGCAACTGATCCCATTCCACGGTATACTTTAAATCGTCTTCCTTGGAAGATTTCAGTTGCTCCTGGGCTTTCAGAAGTACCTGCAAGCAAGCTTCCTAACATAACAGCATGGCCTCCAGCTGCAAGTGCTTTTACCATATCTCCAGAGTATTTAATACCTCCGTCAGCGATAATGGAAACTCCATGTTTTCTAGCCTCAGTTGCACAATCATAAACAGCTGTAATTTGTGGAACACCTACTCCAGCTACAACCCTTGTTGTACAAATAGATCCAGGCCCAATTCCAACTTTAACTACATTCGCTCCTGCTTCAATTAAATCTCTTGTAGCATCTGCTGTTGCAACATTTCCAGCAATGATGTTTAATTCAGGATATTCGTTACGAATTGCTTTTACTGTTTCTAATACACCTTTAGAATGACCATGGGCAGTATCAACAACAATAGCATCTACATTTTTTTCAACCAACTTCTTTACACGTACCATTGTATCTGCTGTTACTCCTACTGCTGCAGCAACTACTAAACGTCCATGTGAGTCTTTTGCTGAATGAGGAAACTCAATAACTTTTTCAATATCCTTAATGGTAATTAACCCTTTAAGTACACCATCTTCATCAACTAAAGGTAATTTCTCAATTTTATGTTTTTGTAAGATACTCTCGGCATCCTTTAATGTTGTGCCCACATCTGCAGTTACAAGATTTTCTTTTGTCATCACATCACTGATTTTTATTGAATAATCCTGAATAAATCTCATATCACGATTTGTGATGATACCAACTAATTTTTGTTCTTCGGGGTTATTTACAATTGGAACACCTGAAATTCTATATTTACCCATTAAGTGTTCTGCATCAAACACTTGATGCTCTGGAGTTAAATAAAATGGATCAGTAATAACTCCTCTTTCAGATCTTTTTACTTTGTCCACTTGCTCTGCTTGTTGTTCGATTGACATGTTTTTATGGATAACACCCATGCCACCCTGTCTTGCAATGGCAATCGCTAATTCTGCTTCTGTTACTGTATCCATCCCGGCACTAATGATTGGGATATTTAGCGTTAAGCTTGGAGTTAATTGTACACTTAAATCAACATCTCTAGGTAAAACCTCTGATTTAGCTGGTACTAGTAAAACATCATCAAAAGTTAAGCCTTCTTTAGAAAATTTTTGTTCCCACATAGTAAAATCCCCCTTATTCGGCAAAATATTATTAGTAGATTATCAACATGTCATTAGACTGTCAAGAAAGTATTAAAGAGTTTAAATATTTAGAATTTACTAATTGGAGTGTACAATTTATGTCAGCACTAACTTGGGAACGCTTACTATCCTATCATTCAACACAGACTATACAAAAGAAACTAGAGAGAAGTTACCAACTTTCGTCATATGATAATGCGAGTGGTCTGTCATATGATAATTGTTACCGATTCATCTATTTTCTAAAACATGGCGAAAACTTTTTTAAGCAAGCAGATCAATCACCACATGCCATTCAGCCAATCTTGCTCTTTTACGGTATATCACAACTGATCAAAGCTTGTTTATTAATTGTGGATCCTGAATACCCCTCCACATCATCCGTTCTAGCTCATGGTGTATCAAGTAGAAAACGAAAAAAGCAACAATACCAATTTTTAAAAGATGAAATTAAAATCCAAAGAAACGGATTATTCAGTCATGTTGCCAAACATCTTTTTCATATCGATCATCTTGAAGCAGAAAAATACTCAATGGAACAATTACTAAAACAAATTGCAGAAATGAAAGATGTTTTTATCTTTCATCTAGCAGACAATCCTCTTATTAAGATATCAAGTGATAAATTAGGTCATCTAGCTCTTACTGAAGACATTGCCCAATCCTTTCATATGTCGGTAAAACGTCTTGGAGAATTTATAAAAGAACGATATCAATATAGTATTGAGAGCGAAGAAGAAAATAAGCTATATCTTAAAAATAACCATACAAATCCGTCAGTTCAATTATCACCATTTTTATATCACATTGAAGAAAAGGAATACTACTTACCAAATACCCGTGAATCATTATCAAGTTTACCAGAGATACTTGTTCATTATTTACTGCTTTATAATCTAAGTATGATCTCTAGATACGAAACTGAATGGTGGTATGAACTACTACTAGGTGCCACTAATGATGACTATCCATTCATACTAAGATATATGGAAATCGCTAAAAGGAAAATCCCTTTTTTTATTTTGGAGTTCTTGGAAGGACGGTTATAGAAAGTAACCGATTGTAAAGAAGTGAGTTGATGCGTGAAGGTTAGCCAGGTGCCTCTATATGAGAGGTGCCTGTTATAATCTTTTATTTACAGGGAAGATCACCACGTCAATTTCTGGGCGTCACGTCGAATTGACATCGGATTAAGTCAATTTTCCGGATCATCACGTCAAAACGTCCGTTTGTCATGTCAAAGGTTCAAATCATCAAGTCGAGTACTAATTATCGTGTCTTTATTCCTAACGAAACAGTAATTATCTTGAAGAGTCTTATTCTGCGATATAATAGTCATAACTGCAATTTATTTGCCAGTTCTGTTTCTTTCCTATTTTTATCTCTTTCCTCACTCCTACCTCTCTATCTATTCTTCTAAATACAAAAAAGACCAGCATCTCTACTGATCTTTTCTCATCTTACTTGGCGACGTCCTACTCTCACAGGGGGAAACCCCCAACTACCATAGGCGCTGAAGGGCTTAAATTCCGTGTTCGGCATGGGAACGGGTGTGACCTCTTCGCCATCAT
>NZ_NUMC01000104.1:0-30633 GCF_002577655.1 Bacillus sp. AFS040349
ACAACACCAGCATTCAGCTTTGCGAACTCTACTGCTTCATCAGAAGTAAGATCCAGCTCTCGGATAATACGTTGATGCCAATACGAAGCCCAGCCTTCGTTCATGATCTTCGTTTCTAATTGAGGCCAAAAATAAAGCATTTCTTCACGCATCATTGTTAAAATATCACGCTGCCAATCTTCTAACTCCCGGCTATATTCTTCAATGAATAAAAGAATGTCTTTTTCGGGAGATGGCGGAAGCTTCTTTCTTTTCTTTTTGGAGACAATCTTTTTTTCTTGCTTTTTATCAAGATTCCATAAGTCATCATAAGGTGTTGCTGCTTTTTCCTCTTCAGTCTCATCAAATTCAATATCATCAATGGACCAAGAAAGTTTTGGTCGAACAAGTGATGGATCAATATGCTCTTGAATGGAAAGGACTGCATCCAAGAATGTCTCAACTTCATGTCTACCGTATAGGATTTCATAATGCTTAATTCGTTCTGCAGTGGCTGACATACTCTCAACCATTTCCCTTTTTGTATTGCTGAATCGAGAATTATTTTTAAAGAAGTCACAATGAGCTAAAACGTGGGCAACAATTAATTTGTTCTGAATAAGGGAGTTCGTATCTAATAGGAAGGCATAGCATGGGTCTGAGTTTATGACAAGTTCATAAATTTTACTTAAACCTAAATCATATTGAAGCTTCATTTTATGAAATTGCTTCCCAAAGCTCCAGTGTGAAAATCTTGTTGGCATACCATAAGCACCGAATGTATAAATAATATCAGCAGGGCAAATCTCATATCTCATTGGATAAAAATCAAGTCCAAAGCCTTTAGCAACCTCGGTAATTTCTGAAATTGCATATTCCAGGGCCTTTTGATCAGTTTCTTTCATAGTCTCCCCCCTAAGCTTTTGTTATCTTAAATGTATGTACTTAAGAGGGAAAACATGAAAAGGTTTGTTTTATTTCACATTTCAAACATTCTGATAATCCTTCAAACTAACCGATGGACCAAAAAATTCATAATGAATATTTTCTGTTTCAACGCCAATATTTTCTAGATATCCAATCACATTTTTCATGAAAGCTACCGGACCACAGATATAAAAAGCTCCCTTTTTATCTATTAATTTATTCAGAAGCTCTGCATTAATATACCCTTTTGCTACAAAGTTTTGATTCTTAAGATCTTGCTCATTCGGCGTTTCGTATATTATATATTCCTTCGCATTTGCTAAAGACTGAATGCTTTTTTGTGTTTCCTCGGCGAAAGCATGAACTTCTCCATCTTTTGCTGCATGTATAAATGTTACTTCTCTTTCAGATTGAGAATCAGCCAAATAGTTTAGCATACTCATCATTGGTGTAACCCCAACACCACCACTTATTAAATAAACTGTTTGATTCTTTTGATCTTCTAGTACAAAATCACCGGCTGGAGCTGTTAATTCAATTTCGTCATTTATGTTTATGAAATCATGCAAATAGTTAGATACCGTTCCATCTTCTTTGACATGGTCTCTTTCTCTTTTAACAGAGATTCTGAATCTATTTTTACCAGGTGCATCAGATAAGCTGTATTGTCTGTTAAAAAGATATTTTTCACCTGGGATAGCAAGGCGGACTGTCACAAATTGTCCTGGAATAAAATTCGGAACTTTTGAACCATCAACCGGCTCTAAATAAAAAGAGGTAATAAGTGAGCTTTCTTTTACTTTATTTACTACACGGAATGGTCTGAATTCATCCCATGCTTCTTCTTTTGCTTGAACATACTTTTCCTGCTCCACATCAATAAATACTTGAGCAATCACATGATAAGCTTCTCCCCATGCCTCAATGATTTCTGGTGTAGCCACATCTCCTAACACCTCTTTGATTGCCTTTAATAAATATTCTCCTACGATTGGATAATGTTCCTTCTTTACATTTAAGCTTCTATGTTTATGAGCAATTTGCTTTACAGCTGGTAAAAGTACTTCTAATTGATCGATATATGTAGCTGCTGCATAAACTGTGTTTGCAAGAGCTGCTTGTTGTCTTCCTTGCTTTTGATTTGCGTGGTTAAAAATATTTAATAGCTCTGGGTAATCATTAAATAAACTGTTATAAAAATGAGTTGTAATCTCTGTTCCTCGATCAGCTAGAACAGTTGCTGTTGATTTGACAATTTCAATTGTTTTATTGGATAACATTTTATCCACCTCTAAAGTAGTATTTTAAATACATCTTTATCATAGGTTACCTCCCTCTCTTAAAGCAATATTTTAGATGCATCTTTTAAAAAGCTGTCACATTTTCGAACATATTTCGTGCGCAGAAATAAAGTTGTGATAATATAGCAATATAATCAACATAACTTGGTTCTACATTAAAAACTGTGAGGTTATATAAATGCGCTTAACTCTTTATACAGATTACTCATTAAGAGTCCTAGTATATTTAGCAACAAAACCAAAGGAAGAACTCTCTAACATCAAAGAAATTGCAGAGATTTATAATATTTCTAAAAACCATTTAATGAAGGTAACATATGAGCTTGGAAAAATGAATGTAATTGAAACGATCCGCGGTAGAAATGGTGGAATTCGATTAGCAAAATTACCTGAGGAAATAAATATAGGTGAAATTGTACGCAAAACTGAGGAAGACTTTCATCTTGTTGAATGCTTTGATAAGGAAAATAATCAATGTGTTATTTCACCGGCATGCGGACTTAAACATGTTTTAAATAAGGCACTTCAAGCATACTTGGAAGTCTTAGATCAATATACTTTAGCAGATGTTTCCAAAAATCAGTCTGCTCTGTTAAGTTACTTTTCATTAAATAAATAAGGAGAAGGTGACGATTAAAGTCCACCTTCTCTAAGTTCTTCTATATTAACAGTAATAAGCTTTCCGTTTGTTGGATTGAACACAACATCAGCTTTTACAATAAATGATCTGTTTTTTTGAGTACATTTAATATGAAATGTATCCCTTGTTTCATTTTCGTTAACTTCCTTACGCCCCACATATTTATAATCAGTTAGTTCAGCATCGGGGTATTTTTCTTTTACAGAGGAAACTGCAATTTGACTCCATTTTTTGTAGTCAGTTTCATCCGGATTTGGTTCTCCATATGCTTTCATTCCTGCTGTTAGTACTATAAATAATGCTACAAATGTAATTAAGAGTTTAGACAGAGAATTTTTCTTCATTTTTTCCTCCATAGAACATTTTTTATTAATGTCCCCTTTTTCACTTTTCATATTCGCAGGTTATTATTTTTCGACTAATTCTTCTTTTGCAAACTCACACATAATTAATGCAACTTCTTTGTTTCTCTTCCATTCCTCTAAAAACACTGATAATGGAGGGTTTGTTTCTTTAACTAGATAACTGAGCTCAATCGTGAGTGCAGGTCTTTGATATGTTTGAATAAACCAATCTGTATACCCACCCCCGATTGCATTAAAAGGTGGGTAAGAAACTTCATATCCTGTTTTTTTTGCAATTTTATCAACTAATTCATGATCTCTTTGAAGATTGCTTAACTCATTATAATAGTACCAATAAAGCTCACGTCCTGAAGTATGATATGCAGCTGATGTAAGAGGCTGGATTTCCTCGGTAAAATCCACTAGCGCCCTAGTCTCTTTTGCTTCAAAAGGTTTTTTCCCTTTGTAGTGAGAATAAGAAGCATAACCTGTATCACCTTTAATATTCTCCCACCCAGCAGGATATTGTCTATTTAAGTCCACTCCAAGTGCGTTGGCTTTCCATCTTAAAAAATTTCTTTCACCTTCGTTCATATCAACGAATATTTCCTGAAGAAGAAACGGAAAGTGATCAATCCCCTGCTGCTGTATGGTCACTCCATCTGGATTAACCATCGGGACAAACCATATCGATACATCATCTAATATATTCAGATTATGCCCAAGAAATGTTTGCTTTTGCTTATAAGCAATTGCATATTCCTTAATCATTGCCATAATGATATGTGTTGAGAGCCACTCTCGACCATGATGACTTCCTGTTATTAAGATAGACCTCTTTCCTTTACCAACTTTTATAGCAAGGAGGTCTCGCCCAAATTCTGAATGTCCAAATTCTTTTACTTCTAGCCCATATCGTTTAGAAAGTTCTAACATCTCAGTTTTCATTGATTTATATGTATACATTTCAGTCTCTTCGGCTTTCACATTCTGTACGAAGAGGAAAATAACCAAAAAGACTATTACTTTCTTTACCATTTTTACCCCCTTTTTCGCCTTAGGTTTCCTCTTTAATTTCTTTTTATAAGGGTAATGACTTCCATAGGCTCTATGACAACAACACCAAGTTTTACACAGTAAAAAAAAGCTCTTATCACATACAATAATCTTATCTCCTTAAGAAGGAGGGATTATAAAAAATGAACAGTGTAGATTATGATAAAGCATTATATTACACACATCGTTCACAATGGGATAACTTGCTTATTCTTATGGTCCGTACTAAAGATGATTTTTTGTCAAAAAAAATTGAGCATTTTCTACATGCCTATAATTTTGAACATGACTATACAGAAGTTGAAAAACAGCTTTATTCATTGTTAAGATATATCGATCACGCTGTCGAGGAAGAACCTGAATTAGAATTTTCACAGTAAAAAAAGACTGACTAGGATAGTATCGTCTATACAATCCTTAGTCAGTCTTTTTTATTAACTAATTTTTTGAAATGCTTCTGTGTATAACATTAATTCTTTTATTAATGAGTGAACAAGTGTAGCTGATTCCTCGACCAAGCCTTTTTGATCATAATTAAAACAATGAGGATCGAGGACCACTTGTTTTGGAATCACATGTGCATATACACCTCTCATGACTGTTCTCATGTTATTTAAAGCGTTGATTCCTCCCTTGCCACCACCTGCTACTGATATGATTGCAACAGGCTTATTGGAAAACTGTTCACTACTTAAAAAATCTAGGGCATTCTTTAAAGCTCCGCTCATTCCGTTATGATACTCTGGTGATAGTAGAACAACAGCATCTGCGTCAGAGACAGCTTTTTTTAATTCCTGAATCACTTGAAGCTGAGCACGAGATTCGTCTCCATTAAATAGTGGCAGTTCTTTTTCACTTAAATCAAACGTATTGGCATTGTATGTTTTCTCTATAAAAGATGCGGCCATTTTCGTTCTTCCAGTTTTTCTTGGCCCACCATTCAACACTAACAAATCCATGTTAATCTACTCCTTTAATCTTTTTCTAAGTATCCATTTTTCACAGCATAAATAGCTGCTTGAGTCCGATCAGAAAGCTGTAATTTTGAGAGAATATTTGATATATGCGTTTTAACTGTTTTTTCGGTAATATACAATGCACTTGCTATTTCTTTATTGCTTTTCCCTTTTGCGAGCTCGTTCAAAACTTCCTTCTCTCGTCTTGTTAATTCATCCAGCTTTGTTTGTTGACTTGAATTTAACCCGGAGAGATGTGTTATGACATGTGACGTTACCTTTTGATGCAACTTACTTTCTCCCTTTAATACATCTCGTATTGTTTGGACAAGTTCATCCGGCTCAATATCTTTTAATTGATAACCAGATGCTCCAGCACGAATTGCGGGAATGACATGATCTTGATCTGCATAGCTAGTTAGGATGATAATTTTAACTGCATGACCGGCTTCTCTTATTGCTTTTGTTGCCATCACTCCATCCATAACCGGCATCGATAGATCCATTAATACAACATCAGGATTTAGCTTTGAAACCATTTCCACCGCTTCCTGACCATTTTTCGCCTCACCTATTACCTCTATATCTTGTTGCGTTTTAAGAAAAAAGAGCAATCCTCTTCGTACCATATGATGATCATCTGCAATAACCACTTTTATTTTCGTCATTTTCTAAACCTCTCATTTTAACGGAATGTTAATTTCAATCTTCGTGCCAATGCCTAGTGTGCTTTGTAATGAGAATCGCCCTTTTAATTTTGTTACTCTTTCTCTCATCCCTTTTAGCCCTAAAGAGGGAATTGAAGTGCTCTCATCGTAATGAAAACCTCTTCCGTTATCCTCAACTACCATCATCACAGTAGATTCTGTTTTACTTAGCTCAAAGCTGATTTCATTTGTTTCAGCATGCTTTTTACAGTTATTTAATGCCTCTTGCCCGATCCTCCATAACTCTTCTTCTATATGATTTGGAAGTGTACATACACCTTCAATATTGCATTCAAGCTTTAATCCTAATACATTTGCATAATTGCATAATGCAGCCGTAATACCATTTTCTAACCCCTGTGGCCTAAGTTGCCAGATGAGGCCTTTCATTTCAGTTAAAGCTTCTTGAGAGAGCTCCTGCATATAGGTCAACATTTCTTTCACATCTTCTTGCTCCGTCATCTCCTTTGTTCCGCGTGCTGTTAACATAATCGAAAATAATAGTTGATTAACTGAATCATGTAAATCTTGAGCAAGTCTATTTCTCTCCTCAGTTAATGCATGAGATCTTTCTTTCTCAACAAGCTGTATCCGCTTCATCGCTGTCCCAATTTGAAAAGCAACTGACTCCAACAACGCCAACTCTTCTTCTGTAAACTTCTTTTTATGAGGAGAGGCTACATTTAGAACACCAAATTTTTCGTTTCCTGCCCGTAAAGGCACTGTTGCATGATGTGTAATTCCCATTGTATTTCCCCATTTGTGTTCGATTGCTTCTTCAATACGTTTACATGAGATGATATTAACAGCTTTCTTCAACCTTCCATCCTGATACTGATCAAGACACCAGCAGCCTCCCTGACACATCGGTCTCTTTTGCTCCCTCATCAATGCAGCAGGTAAAGCATAATCAGCTGCTAATTCATAATGACCTTTTTCATCTATTAAAAATATCCACCCAGTCGGTAGCTCTGTCACATCGAGTAACTCTCTTAACACGTCGCTCAACATTTCCTCAACATCTGTTGCTTCGTTTAGTTTCTCAGCTATTGTTTTTAATGTATTTAACTCATGGATTCGATTATCTTTTCCCCTCATATCTCTTCTCCCGTAATCCTTTTCTTAATTTTATTATAGCAACATCTTAGCTGCTACGACCTTCTCTATCTGTATGAATTTTTCTACGACCTTCGGAGTATAAAAAACGAAAGAAAGCGGACAACTAATGTTGTCCGCCTGCTGACTATTTACTTAGAGTAGCAATTAAATCATTTACTTTTTCCATTACACCAGCTTCTAAAGCGGCTAATTGCTGTTCACTTTGCTCAAGTGTTTCACACTTAACCCCAAAGTAGAATTTAGCTTTTGGCTCAGTACCAGATGGTCGAACACAGAACCATGAATTATCATCAAGAATGTACTTTAATACATTTGAGCCTGGTAAATTAATTTTTTCGGTTGCATTAGCAGTAACATTTTGACGTTCACTTGATTTATAATCCTCAATGGTAACAATTTTCTTACCAGCAACTTCAGTTGGAGGATTTGATCTAAACGATTGAAGGATACTTTGAATCTGCTCTGCTCCTTCTTTTCCTTTTAATGTAAGTGATTGTAAGCCTTCTTTGTAATAGCCATACTCCTTGAAGATTTCTAGTAGACCTTGATACAAAGTGAGACCTTTTTTCTTATAGAAAGCAGCTACTTCAACCGATAATAATGCTGCCTGTACTGCATCTTTATCACGTGCAAAATCCCCAATTAAATAGCCATAGCTTTCTTCATATCCGAATTGAAATTCATATTGACCTGTTCGTTCATATTCATTGATTTTTTCCCCAATGAATTTGAAACCAGTCAATGTATCAATTGTGTCAAGACCGAAAGATGTCGCGATATCACGACCAATTTCTGAAGTTACAATTGTTTTTAACACAACCCCATTACTCGGAAGTGTTCCATTGCCTTTTTTCTGAGAGAGTAAATAATGAAGAAGCAATGCACCTGTTTGATTTCCAGTAAGCACAACATATTCTCCATCATTATTTTTCACAGCAACCCCAAGGCGATCTGCATCTGGGTCTGTCCCAATTAAAACATCAGCATCGATGGATTCACCGTCTCTAATAGCTAAAGTAAAGGCATCATGCTCCTCTGGATTTGGAGATTTAACAGTCGAAAAGTTTGGATCTGGTAATTCCTGCTCCTTAACAACTGTCACATTTTGATATCCTAGTGCCTTCAAACCGCTTCTAACCGGCTTATTAGCCGTTCCATGTAATGGTGTGAACACAACCTTCACATCTACTTCTATAGAAAGCTCTGGATTGACAGAGATAGTCGTTAATTTTTCTGTATAAGCTTGGTCTATTTCTTCACCAAGCATTTTGATCAGACCTTGTGCTTTTAACTCGTCTTCATCTTTTACATTTATGAGTAATTCATCTTCCACTTTGTTTACATATGAAATAACTGTATCTGCTGCAGCCGGTGGCAATTGGCCTCCATCTTCTCCATACACTTTATATCCGTTATATTCTGGAGGATTGTGGCTGGCTGTAACAACAATTCCTGAAAAAGCATGTAAATGGCGAACCGCAAATGAAAGCTCAGGAGTTGGACGCAATTCTTCAAATACATATGTTTGTATACCATGAGAAGCTAATGTTTTTGCAGCCTCCATTGCAAATTCTGGTGATTTATGACGAGAGTCGTAAGCAATCGCTACACCTCGTTTTTTTGCCTCCTCACCAAATGTTTCTATGTAAGTTGCTAAACCTTCAGATGCTTTACGCACTGTATATATATTCATACGGTTTGTACCTGGTCCAATTTCACCACGCATACCGCCTGTACCAAATTCTAAATCTTTATAAAAGCAATCTTCTAAAGCCTTTTCATTACCTTCCATACTAATTAAAAGATTTTTTAGTTCCGAATCTAAATCTTGCTTATTATTCCAACGTTGATAGTTTTGTTCCCAGCTCATTTTTACCTCCTAGGAGTTTTTTTCAAAATTTAGTAAAAATCAATTATATTTTAGCATATAAAAATATCTTAGATATAATTGAATTTCTACAAATTCCGAGTATTTCCTTTAAAAATTCCTTTAGAGTTATAGTAAAACAACTTTCGTTAAAGTCAAAATTAACAAAACTTAAGGTTTTTTAAGTTTTATATTTTGTTACGATATTTCCTTTGTGACAGATTCTGTCTAATAATATTTTATGATTAACCAAACACACATACCAAAAAAGCCAACCCAAGTGAGTTGGCTTCTTTTCATTACTTCTTATAATTAATCGAATAAATATCTTTTCTTCTATCTTTCAATTGATTAACTGTTCCCGATTGGCGTTGACGTCTTAATATCTCAAGGTCAACGTCACCAATAATGACCATTTCAATATTCGGGTTACATTCACCAACAATTCCATCACGAGCAAATTCAAAGTCAGAAGGTGCGAAGATGGCAGATTGTGCATATTGAATATCCATGTTTTCAGTTTGCGGAAGATTTCCTACTGTACCTGCAATAACTGTGTAAATTTGATTTTCTACTGCACGTGCTTGAGCACAGTAACGAACTCGCAAGTAGCCTTGACGATCTTCTGTACAGAAAGGAGTAAATATTATTTTTGCCCCTTTGTCTGTAGCAATTCTCGCTAATTCAGGGAATTCGATATCATAGCAAATTTGTATGGCAATTTTCCCACAATCTGTGTTGAAAACTTTAACCTGATCTCCGCGACTAATTCCCCACCATTTTCTTTCGTTTGGGGTAATGTGAAGCTTATATTGCTTCTCAATGGTTCCATCACGTCTAAAGAGATAAGCAATATTATAAATTCGCCCTTCTTCTTCAACTACATGTGATCCACCGATAATGTTTATATTGTACCTGACAGCCAGTTCAGTGAACAATTCAATATACTCTTCTGTAAATTCAGTTAACCGTTGAATCGCTTTACTAGGTGATCGTTCATTTAAGAAAGACATAAGCTGAGTAGTGAAAATTTCAGGGAACACGGCAAAATCTGAGCCGGCATCTGAGGCTACATCTGTGTAATATTCTACTTGCTTAGCAAATTCTTCAAAGGAATCAATTTGCTTCATCATGTATTGGACAACACAAATACGGACAGGATTTGACGTTTTATAAAAACGTTTTGTATTAGGCTGGTAATCAACATTATTCCATTCCATTAAAGTTGCATATTGGTATGAAGCCAAATCATCTGATAAATAATTTGGGTTAATCCTCATAAGTGTAAATTCATTTAATAACTGAAAAGACAAAACAGGATCGTAAATTTTATGTAAGGAAACCTGCTGAACATATTCTCTTGGTGAAAGTTCATCAGCATATTTATAATAATTAGGAATTCTACCACCAATAATAATACTTTTTAAATTTAATCTTCTTGCAAGATCTTTTCTTGCCTCATATAAACGATGACCAATTTTCATACGTCTGTAATCGGGATGTACCATTACTTCAATTCCATACATATTATAGCCGTCAGGATCATGGTTCGTGATATAACCATTATCAGTTATGTCATCCCATGTATGTCGGTCATCATATTCATCAAAATTCAATAATAAACTCGAGCATGATCCGATGATTTTCCCTTCAAATTCAGCACAGAATTGACCATCTGGAAAATGGTCCAGATGACTTTCTAAATGTTCTCTTTTCCATGGCTCCATCCCAGGAAAGCACTTCGATTGAAGCTTGATGATCGCATCTATGTCACTTTCCTCAATATTTCGTATAATCATCTTCTTTTCGAATTTGGATAAATCTAGCTTTTCGGACATATTGTGACTCCTTTTTTATATTTGCATGAACATATCTAATAGTAACTATTACCCTTTATTTTCTTTCTAAAAACATAATTAATCTTTTTAGCTTATGTTTAATATTTTATACTTTATTCGGAATATGATGATCCTTTTCATAACCCTATTAAAAAAGGCCAACATAGTCGGCCTTTTCTTCTTAATTTGTTTTATTCGGTTCAGAGATATTCGTTAAGGCATGTCCAGCTGCTTCATCGGACATTTGATTTGTTGCCAAATCACCTAATGCAACAATCCCAACTAATTGATTATTTTCAACAATTGGAAGTCGACGGATTTGATGTTGAGCCATTACCTTTGCAGCTTCTTCAGTTGACATGCTCGTGTGACCTGATACAAGGTTTGTTGACATGACTTGAGAAACTAATGTATTGCTATCAAGTCCCTCAGCAGTTGAGCGAAGAGTAATGTCACGGTCCGTAATTATACCTCTTAATTGACCATTATCAACAACAGGAATAGAACCAACATTATTTTGACTCATTAACTCTGCTGCTTCTTTAATCGTTTGATTAGATGAAACAGTTGCAACACTTGTTGTCATACACTCTTGAATTGTATTCAAGACTCATCCCTCCCTTTCAAATTTAGTATGGATTAGATAAAAGGAATTATAATTAGAAGTTTTTATAATGAATACCCATCTTACATTAATCAAAAAATAGGACAAAAATACCTCGAATTCAAGGAAAATTCAAAAAATACCCTGTTACTTCCATTTTTTCTGTTGAATTCTTTTACAGTCTATTACCTAAGCCTTTATAATTTAATGGTACATAAATTAGTGAATGAGGGATGATATGTCGAGCTCTACTAAAAAACAAGTAGAAAATTTATTATCAATAGCATGGATGGCATCATTTATTGCTACATTAGGTAGTCTTTACTTCTCTGAAATATTAAAATACACTCCATGTGAGCTTTGTTGGTATCAACGAATTTTCATGTATCCTTTAGTTATTATTTTAGGAATTGGTGTTTATAAAAAGGATGCAGGTATTGCTCTTTATACACTTATATTATCTGCAATTGGAGGCTGTATCTCTCTTTATCATTATGGAGTCCAAAAGGTTCCATTTTTAGGAGAAAATTCTGTTTCATGCGGAATTGTTCCTTGTACAGGTGAGTATATTAATTGGCTAGGTTTTATGACTATTCCTTTTTTAGCACTAATCGGTTTTACAATTGTTTTTATTACAAGCTTATTAATTCTAAAGAAAGCAGGTAAATAAGATGAAAAAAATTCTTATTTTTGGTGCAGTTATTTTAATTCTTTTTGGTGGACTAGCATTTGTTACAACATATCAAAACAATCAAAAAGCTGAAGGAAATGTGTATGGAAAGAGTGATCTCGATCCCGCAACAATAGATCAGCTTGATGACCCTAATTATCAAAACATAATTCTTCCAGATGAATTGGAAAAGAAGTTAGAAAACAAAGAAGATACAGTTGTCTACTTTTTTAGCCCATTATGTGAGCATTGTAAAGCAACTACCCCTGTATTAATGCCAATTGCAGATGAAGTTGGTGTCGAGATCAACCAACTGAATTTATTAGAATTTGAAGACGCATGGCAACAATACAATATAACTGGAACACCTACTCTTGTTCATTATCAAGATGGTAAAGAAGTAGCACGTTCAGAAGGATCAAATACAGAAGAGGCATTTCGTTCATTATTAAATGATTGGAAAGCTGAGTAATAAAAAAGCACGGAATCACACATCAAATGTGATTCCGTGCTTTTTTCAACTAGCTAGATCATGAAGTGATTAGCCGGCTTAATGAATTGACTAAATTTCCCTTCCCTACTCTCAGCATGTTTAAATTGAGAAAAGGACAAAGGAAAGAAATAACCATATTCATTTAAGTTCTGGCTATTCCGCTCAAACATTTCTTCATATTCTTTTTCATCTTTACAATCATTAATTAAGTCAAGAACGGCAATCAATGCTTGAAGGCTTGAAATAATTTGAAATGCATCCTTTAATGTCCCATTGTATACCTGATCAGATGCTTGCGGCTGAAGCACTTTTAGTTTTTTTAACTCGAAAATTTCATCATCTGGAAAGAACCTCGGAAAAATTTCGGTATACAGTTGTTCAACTAACTCCGCTATGTGGTTTTCTTGCTCGTCCGTTGACGCCACAACAACCTTCACTTATATCACCCTTTTTCTCCTATTAACCTTTTATTAGCTGTAATAAGCATACCATAGTCTATAACAACATTTTAGAGGTAAGTGTTACCGGAACTAGATTGTACATCCATTCATTGTTCTGTATACTTTTCTTTACACAAAACATGCAATAAAGGAATGGTGACCTTCATGAAACGTGTCGGTGAATGGCTCGAAATAAACATCCCAGTAGACTGGGCAAACAATACTGTTTTCCACATATTAACGCAAAAGCTTGGTGCTTCAAAAGCTCTGATTCAAAAGTGGAACAACACATCAGCTATTATGAAAAATAATCATAAAGCAGATGTGAATCATCAACTCATCCAAGATGATCAATTATGCTTACATATATTTAAGGAAGAAGATTACGGGGTCATACCAGAGGATCATGCAATAAAGGTTCTTTATGAAGATGATCACCTACTGATTGTTAATAAACCCGCTGGAATTGATACACATCCCAATGAGGCAAATCAAAGGGGCACTTTGGCGAATGGGGTAGCTTACTATTATCAAACATGTGGACTCAAAATAAGAGTAAGACATATTCATCGTCTTGACAGAGATACCTCTGGTGCAGTTGTATTTGCTAAGAATGACTTAGCCCATTCTCTATTAGATCAAGAGCTTCAGACTAAAAAGATTAAACGCACATATATTTCTATTGTAAATGGGAGATTATCTCCACCAAATGGTGTGATCAAAAAGCCTATTGGCAAGGATCGCCATCATCCTACTCGAAGAAGAGTTTCACCAAAGGGACAAAGTGCTGTAACACACTATCACACAGAACATTATGACCAAAAGAAAAACTTGTCCGTTGTATCACTGCAACTTGAAACTGGAAGAACTCATCAAATCCGCGTTCATTTAAGTTCAATAGGTCATCCAATCATTGGAGATACCCTTTATGGTGGAGACAAAAAACTCTTACAACGACAGGCTTTGCATGCTGCAATGATATCTTTAACTCATCCTATCTCACACAAATCTATTAAAGTAGAAGCTACGTTTCCACAAGATATCCTCTCTTTATTACCTAAATAAATAGGCCGCCGTATCTATGACTATTAACACACTTGTATAGATACGGTTCTTTTTTACCATTTTTCAGAATTCATCAATTATTTACATAATTTTCACATTCCGTTTACGTAAGACTGATAGTTTGTACATAGACACACAACAATGAACTGACTCCAAAATTATGGGGAGGGAATCTCAGATGACCGAAAACAAAGAATTTAAAAGTATGAATCGTCGCGATTTTCTAAAGGTTGGAGGAATGAGTACAGTAGCATTGTCTCTAGGAACTACTGGGTTACTATCTGTAGGTGCTACAACAACCCAAGCTAAAGGAAAAGGAAAAGGAAACCCTACATCCGGATTTGGTGGTTATGGAGATTTACTTCCAGATCCAAATGGAATTCTTGATTTACCAAGAGGTTTTCATTACAAAATTATTTCCAGACAAGGCGAGTTAATGACAGACGGAACAGTTATTCCTGGAAAATTCGATGGAATGGCTGCATTTGAAGGTCCGAACAATACAACAATTCTTGTTCGAAATCATGAGTTATCGGGAGGTCCAGCATTTGGGAAAAATCCTTATGACCCTATCGCTCAAGGTGGGACATCAGCTCTCGTTGTAGGCCCAAATCGCGAAGTTAGGAAGGAATATGTTACATCTTCAGGAACAATCCGAAACTGTGCAGGAGGAGCGACGCCTTGGGGCACTTGGTTAACATGTGAAGAAAACCGTTCCGAAGGCCACGGATATGTATTTGAGGTTGACCCACTTCAACCAGAAAACGACTTATCCAAAACGCCAATCAAGGAAATGGGTCGCTTTTCTCACGAAGCTTGTGCGATCGACCCTTCAACAGGATATGTTTACTTAACCGAAGATGCAAGCCCAAGCTACCTCTATCGTTTTATACCTAATGACTTAAGCCAAAAACCAGGATCATTACAAAAAGGCGGTACCCTATATGCAGCAGCAATTGAAGCTGTAACTGATCCATCAGCAAGCAGCTTTAAAACAGGACAAACATTTAAGCTTGTATGGAAGGAAGTAGATCCTCATTGGTGCCGCGAGGAAGCTAAGGAACAAAACTGCATCGAATTCAGTAGACTTGAGGGTGCTTTCTTCCAAGAGGGTGTTTTCTGGTTTGATGATACCTCTGCTGGTGATAAGAAACTTGGACGTGTTTACCGTTACGTTCCTCATACTAATACATTGGAGCTTTTCTATGAAGGAAATGATGCACAAAAAATGGAATATCCAGATAATATCTGCTGTACTCCTTGGGGTGATCTTTGGTTCGTAGAAGATGGAAGTGGACAAGATCGCATTATGGGAATTACTCCAGAAGGCAAGGTTTATCCTTTTGCAGCAAACCGTTTCAATGATGCTGAATTTGCCGGACCAATCTTCTCACCAGATGGAAACACACTTTTTGTCAATATTCAAGATCCTGGTATGACCTTTGCTATTTGGGGACCATTCCAACGCAGAAACGCAGCACGCGCAAGAGAAATGTCCTATGCTGCTCCTGCGAACCTTGCACCGAAACTTTCAGAAACAATTGCTAAGGCTGCCGAGGCACAAGGTATGTCTGTTCTAGAAGCAGCAGCATTTGAGCGCCACGGAATAAAATTGAGCTAATGATAATTGGAGGAAGATAGATGCTACAAAATATTGGTATTCCCGGATTAATTCTTATTCTAGTCATTGCACTAATTATTTTCGGACCTTCAAAGCTTCCTGAAATTGGACGAGCTTTTGGTTCAACTCTTAAGGAATTTAAAAAAGCCACAAATGATCTAGTTAATGGCGATAACAAAGAAGCTGATAAAGCGGATGAAAACTCAAAGCTACAAGCTGTTGAGCGACCTAATAGTAAAACCGGTAGTTAATAAACAGTAGAAGTAGGCAGGTCACATACCTGCTTACTTCTTTATCATTCGTTAAATACAGGCTTCTGAAAGGGGTTGTAAAAAGTGGATCTTACTGAAATGAACGTTGTTGATCATTTAAGTGAATTAAGAAAAAGGGTAATTATTACTTTAGCTTCATTTCTTCTTTTTCTCATCATCTCTTTCTTATTCGTTCAAGATATTCATCATTTCTTAGTAAAAGATCTAAATGATAAACTAGCAATCTTAGGTCCTGGTGATATTCTATGGATCTACATGGCTATTGCAGGAATCAGTGCAATTACATTCACAATTCCTGTTGCTGCATTTCAAATTTGGCTTTTTGTTAAGCCTGGTCTCAGAAAAGAAGAGCAAAAAGTAACATTAGCTTTTATTCCCGGTATCTTCATTTTGTTTATTTCAGGAATCGCATTTGGGTATTTTCTGCTGTTTCCTATTGTCTTATCCTTTCTCCAATCACTTGCAGGCGATCAGTTCGAAACATTTTTCACAGTGGATAAATATTTTAGATTCATGATTAATCTAACCGTCCCTTTTGGCTTTTTATTTGAAATGCCTGCTATTATTATGTTTTTAACGAGACTTGGGATCATTAATCCACAGAGGCTTGCAAAATCAAGAAAAATCTCTTATTTTTTCTTAATTGTTGTTTCGGTACTTATTACCCCCCCAGACTTCATTTCAGATATTCTGGTTATTGTGCCGTTAGTTCTTCTATATGAATTTAGTGTTACATTATCAAAAATAGTGTACCGAAAAAAACTAATCCTTGAATCAGAGCAATTGGCACCATAAAACACCTACAATAAAAAAACGATTTAGCACAGTCAGCATGACATACTAAATCGTTTCTTCTTATACTTCTTTCTTTTTTGCATAAATAATATAACGTTGTGGAGCATTCCCAACATAGCTAAAAGGATAGCAAGTCGTCACTAAAAGCTCTTCATACTCATTTTGAAGAGTAATAATACTTAAATCGTCGGCTTCAACGATTTTTGTTTCGGTAATTTCGTACTCAAAGTTTCCATATGGTACTATAACTTCAAATGTATCGCCAACTTCTAACTCACCCGCTTTACGAAACACGGTATCTCTATGTCCAGACAAAACAATTTGTCCATTTTCATCAGGATAATAGCTTCCCTTATAATGGCCGACGCCTTTTTCGAGATCATCAGGATCTGTTCCTTCTACGATAGGTAAATCTGCATTTAATCTTGGGATATGCAGGATTCCAATCGCCTCACCTATTGGCGGTTTAAAGGTACCATCTTCTTCTTTATATATTTCTTTGTCAGGCGGTGATTCTACAATAGACTTCGCTTCAGCTAATGAATTCGATGTTTGCATTTTAGTATCAAAAATCTCCCATCCTGCATAGCCTACGATTCCTAATCCTATAACGATTAATAGATATGATAGCTTTTTCACGATTACTACCACGCTTTCCTTTAATGTTATAAAAATTATAACATAGTTAAGCATAGCTATAATAAGCGACTTAGCAGATTGGATAAAATTAATAAATTATAAAATATCTACAATACTTTTTACTTCCTTAAGCATTTTTTCTCTTGCTTCTTTGTCTACATTTGGAACAGAATATAAAAATTTGTGTGTAATAACATTTATTCCACAATAATCTAGAATTCCCACATCCATAGAAGTTTCCATTGATGAGATAAGCTGGTTTGGCTTCATAAAATCCTCGGTCTGACTTGTTGTTTGAAACACAACACATTTTTTTTCTTTGAGTAAACCTTCAGCACCCTTTAAATGCTCATATCTGAATGCAAATCCATTTGTAAACACTCGATCGAAATATCCCTTTAATATTGCAGGCATACCACACCACCATGTTGGGTAGATAAACACAAGGTTTTCTGCCCACAAGATTTTCTTTTGTTCTTCTATAATTTCTTCTATTATTTTATTTTGTGAAAAATTAGTGTGGTTATCTTCCTCCAAAACAGGATTAAACTTTAATGCATATAGATCACGAACTCTTACCTCATGACCTTTATTGGTTAAGTGCATTTCCACCTCATAAGAAATGGAAGCATTAAAACTATTCTTACTAGGGTGTGCTAAAATAATAAGTGTTTTCATTGAAGCCTCCATAGCATTTTCTACTAGTATGATATTACCAAGGATATATTAAACAAACGTTTGATTAATTTAGCAAAAACAAAAAAGGACTGTCTAAAGATAGCTTTCACTACCATTCTAGACAGTCCTTTACATTATCAATTATTTTAATTCAGCTAACACTTCTTCAATTTTTGCAAGCTCAGATTGTAAGCCTCCGCCACTTAGGTACCATAATGGACCATCTAAGTAAACGATTTTTTCATTTTGATATGCATCAGTTTTCTTCACAATATCATTTTCCATATCAGCATCTATATTAGATTCTCCTCCAATAGCTGCTGTACGGTCAATGACAAATAACACTTTTGGATTGAATTCTAAGATTGCTTCGAAGCCAAAATTAGAGCCGTGAGAAGAAGATTCAATATCTTCTGTAACTGGTTTGAAACCATAAATGTCATAAATATAGCCATAACGTGAGTTTGTTGCAAAACCAGCTAATTTACCTTCGTTGTACATTGTTACTAATGAAGTTTCATAGTTCCCAGCTAAAGATTTTACTTCTTCTAAAGCTGAATCAATTTTTGCAACATATTCCTCAGCTTCAGCTTCTTTACCAAACATTTTAGCTGCTAAATCTACTGAAGATAAGAATGTGTTCCAATATTCCTCTTGAGAAGTACCAATAAATACTACAGGAGCAATTTCTTTTAGCTCTTCATAAAAAGCTGATTGACGACCAGAGATAAAGATTACATCAGGGTCTAGCTCAGCAAGATCTTCTAGTAGAGGTTCCTTCAGACCACCAACATTTGTATACTCATCAGAAGCATATTCTTCAAGATGAGCCGGAATGCTAGTATCTTGCGCAACCCCAACAATTCCTTCAACACCCAGTGCATCTAATGTATCTAAGAAACCATAATCAAAAACAGCAATTTTTTCTGGCATACTCTCAAATTCTACATCTTCAAAATTAATAGAACCTGATTCTTCACCTTCAACTGATGCAACCGTTGGAGATACAGTCATTGGATAAGCGGAACCTTCTTCCCCAGTTGCAGTTTCTTCTGATTCACCTTCTGCTGCAGTTGTTTCAGTTGATTCCTTTTTTGCTGGTTCCGTTGAAGCTTCTTCGTTAGAACCACATGCAGCAAGCATTAATACCATGGCTGCTAACAATGCAATGAATAAATTCGTTTTTTTCATTGAGTATCTCTCCCTTTTATAAATTATATTGTTAATGATAATCATTATCACTGATAACGATTATCATTATGATCTATTAATTCTCTTAAGTCAACTACTTTTCATCATTTATTTTCAATTTTTTTCTAAAAAATCAATATAATGACAATATTTAATAAGCAAAACCCTAAAGAAATCTAATTGATTTCTTTAGGTAGCCTTTATTTATCTCTTGTGTTTACGTATGTGAATTGAAATAAACACAAATCCTGCATCCATTCTGCTCTTGAACAGGAATATCCATATCATAAATTTCACGTAAGGCATCAGAATTTATGATTTCATGAGTCGGCCCGTTTTTCATTAATCTACCATTCTTCAATGCAACGATACGATCTGAATAAACAGATGCAAAGTTAATGTCATGCAAAACGATAACAACTGTTTTTCCAAGTTCATCAACTAATCTGCGTAAAATTTTCATAATTTGAACTGAATGCTTCATATCTAAATTATTTAAAGGCTCATCTAATAAAACATAATCAGTATCCTGGGCAATGACCATTGCAATAAATGCCCTTTGCTTCTGACCGCCTGATAATTCATCTAAAAATTTGTCTTGCATCTCTGCTAAATTCATATAATCAATCGCTTGATCAACAAATTTATCATCTTCAGCTGTTAAACGTCCTTTCGAATACGGATAGCGACCAAACGCAACTAGCTCACGAACTGTTAATCGAACGTTTAGGTGGTTTGCTTGCCTTAAAATAGATACTCTCTTCGCAAATTCTGAGGACTTCCACTTCTTCACATTGTTTTGGTCGAGTAGTACTTCACCTGTATCTGCTTCTAATAAGCGGCTCACCATAGAAAGAAGTGTTGACTTACCAGCTCCATTCGGCCCTATAAACGATGTAATGGTTCCCGGCTCGATCGTAACTGAAACATCCTCTACAACAGGCTTTTTACCAAATTGTTTTGTTAATCCTTTGATTTCAATCATCCTGCTGCCCTACTTTCCTTAAGTAATAGATAAATAAAGTAAATTCCACCGATAAAGTTAATAATGACACTTAACGTTGTGCGTAATTCAAAGATATGCTCCACAAGGAATTGTCCACCAACAAGTGCAATAATACTAATTAAACTCGCACCTATTATGTGAATAGAGTGTTTATATGTAACCAAATATTGATAGGAAAGATTTGCAACAATTAGTCCAAAAAATGTAATTGGTCCAACAAGCGCTGTTGATGTTGCGATTAAAACAGATGATAAAATTAAAATTCTCATAACCATACTGTCATAGTTTATCCCAAGGTTCATAGCATTTTCCCGGCCAAGTGACATAACATCCAGTTTCCCCATAATAAGGTAGCCATAAAGAAAGGCAAAGAATAGAATACCAATTGAGATAAACAACAACTCAGCCTTTACGTTTGTAAAGGTTGCAAACAAACGGCTTTGAAGACTTAAATATTCAACTGGATCAATCAATACTTGTAGAAATGTTACCAAACTTCCAAGAAGTGTACCTATGATCATCCCTATTAGTAGTAGAAAATAGATTGGATGCTTATCAGCCCTAAACAAAAAGCGATATAAAAGCATTGCAAACACTACCATTGCAAGAATTGCTGCACCAAAGTTTAAGTATTTATTTAACACCCAAACTGACATGGAACCCGCAAAGAAGTAAATTAATGTTTGTACGACTTGATACATCGAATCAAGTCCCATAACAGAAGGTGTTAAAATCCGATTATGTGTGATTGTCTGGAATACAACAGTTGAATAAGAGATGGCAATACCAGTTACAATCATTGCTGAAACTCGGAGCATACGCTTTGGAAAGGCATAGTCAAAGCCGCCCTTTATATCGTAAAAGCCATAAAACAAGATACATACAATAGCAATAGCTGCTAATAAAATCAGTTTTGTTCTATTTCGCATATGCTCTCCCCCTAAGTAGCATCGTTAAGAAGATCGCACTGCCTATCACTGCCACTGTTACATTAACTGGAATCTCATAAGGGTGAATAATGATCCGCCCTAAAATATCACAGATTAATAAGAAAACAACCCCCAATACCGCGGTATGTGGTATTGTTTTGCGTAAATTATCACCTAAATAAAGAGAAACAATATTTGGTACAATTAGTCCCAAAAATGGAATAACCCCAACAGTGAGAACAACTGTTGTTGAAATAATTGCAACAAGAATAAGACCAATATTTAGAATCAGCTTATAACTTAAGCCTAGATTCTTCGCAAAATCTTCTCCCATTCCGGCTACTGTAAATTTATTCGCATAAATATAAGCTAAAATAACGGCTGGAATACTAACATATAAAAGTTCATAGCGACCAGAAATAATCAAAGTAAAGCTCCCCATGAGCCAGGAAGAGAGGTTTTGAAGTAGATCAGCTTCATACCCTAAAAAAGTTGTAATGGAAGATAAAATATTCCCATACATAATTCCAATTAATGGAACGAAAATAACATCTTTAAATTTTATACGATCCAAAATCTGCATAAATATGAATGTTCCAGCCAATGAAAAAGCAAAACTAAAAATAACTTGTTGGGTATATGTGACATTCGTAAAAAATAGCATTGATATTAAAATTCCTAGCCTTGCTGCGTCTAATGTCCCAGCAGTTGTTGGTGATACAAACTTATTTCGACTTAAAGACTGCATAATTAAGCCGGCAATACTCATACCTGCCCCCGCTAAAATAATGGCAATTAATCGTGGAACTCGGCTTATTAGGAAAATATGTGTTTCGTCTGAATCCCAATTAAGCAAATCCATTGGTGTAATATCAATTGCTCCGATGAAAAGCGAAATAAAAGACAGGACGATAGTTGCAATTCCTAGCATCCATAATCTCATTTGAAACCCTCTTAACCTATTTATTCTTAGTACAACAATTGAATCAATTATTATTCCAAGTTGAATCTAGCAAATATGTAATATAAGTATGACAAACCAAGAGCCGCCATTTCACACTTTATTAACATATGATAATCATTATCATTAAATGATAAAAAAAAAGAACGTGTATTTATCTATGATTCACAGCTGTTGAGATTGATTATCAACTACAATAATTAATGTATCACAAAAAACAAATTGAGAAAAGATGTATATTTCAAATTATGGAATTTATCTAAATACGTCCACATTTTCGCCACAAATTAAGCCCGATAAGTTTTAATTAAGGTATTAGATGTAGAATCGCACAACTCTATTTTATAAAATTTAGTTTAAGAGGCTCGAAAATAGGGAAAGTATAACTGATCTTTTGTAGCCTATTGTGTCTTATAACTTTACGAAACTATAACGAAACTCACCATTATTTTCTTCCTATTAAAAGATGAAGAACAATGAAGGAAAGAGTATAATAGGAGGTAGATTAAATCAGAAAGGATTGACATGCATGACTGATTTAACAAAAAAGTTTGCTCAATTTCTTTTACTTGGTGACACTGTAAGTTCATTTAAATTAATTGAGAAGCTTTTACATGAAGGATTTACCTCCCTCTACATCTATGAAAATGTGATAAAAGAAGCATTATATTATATAGGTTACCTATGGGAAATTGATGAAATAAGTGTTGCTGATGAACATTTAGCTACAGGAACAGCTGATTATGTTTTAACAAAACTCGATTTTCACTTAGACCAGAATGATGAGCAAGTGATAAGAAGTCAAAAGCAGGTTATGCTATTCTGTATTGAAGGTGAAGAGCACTATGTTGGAATAAAAATGGCAGCATCAATTTTTAAACAAAACTCTTGGAATGTGAAATATTTAGGTCCTAATTTACCGTTACAACATGCCATTTACTATGCAAATAAATCTAAGCCTGATGTGATTTGTTTATCAGTAACAGTTTCACATCACCTGAAAAATCTACCAGAATACATTCAAACACTTGAGATGTTAGATCATAAGCCAACGATTATACTCGGAAGTAGACTAGCAGAAAAATATGATTTATCAAAGTTTATATCAAATCAAACACTCATTGTTCCTAATCTGGAAAACTTAACGGCATTTATTAATAGCCAACTTATTGGGATTGAAGCTTAACTTTTGAAGAAGGTGTGGTGTGCAAATGTACGCTCTTGAAAACGTACCTGTACCTGTTTTTATTTTAAATTCACAGCTTGATGTGATCGATTCCTCTTTAATGTCACATCAAATTTTCTCTAAATCGAAAAACTTCCTTGATCTTGTTGATCAAGAAAGCCGAAACAAAGTCCAATATTTCCTATCCACAAAGGAGAAGGAAAAATTTGAAGCTAATATGATCACAATTGGAAATTCATTAGAATTATTCGAATTACACATTAAACAAAATCATGAAGGGTTACTGTATGTGGTAAGTATTCCTTTAAGGGAAAATCTAAAAAAAGTCAGCCACCAGGTTAATATGCTTCGAGAACAATTAACAGTGACTGACCAAAATCAACTAGAACAGCATCATCGAAAAGAAATTATTTCATTGTTTCAGCCGTTTCTAACAGATTCAGATATATATAATTTAATAAGTTCATCTGATAATATGAAGGACCTTCCAAGGAAGCTTGAGAAAATACAGGATTTACTCAGCCTCCTTCGCCCCGATATCATTGAAAGTGGCAAAAGTGCTCACTATGAAGTTATTATTGATGAATTAAATGAGCTGCGCTCTTCGATAGATTTTTATTTAACTTTAATGCCTCTATTAGACCGCTTCGACTGAGTTAGATAAAGGTAACGTAATTTCAACTGTTGTGCCTTTATCTAATTCACTTGAAAAGACGATTTTCCCATTATGACTCTCAATAATCTTAAAGCTCACCATTAAACCTAAACCTGTTCCTTTTTCCTTTGTTGTGTAGAAAGGCTGTCCCATTTTTTCAAGTTGTTCCTTTGGAATACCTTTTCCTTTATCTTCAAAGCGGATAAGTACCTCTCCACTATCCAGTTTACGTGTTTCAATCTTTAAATTTCCTGGTCGTCCTTCCATCGATTCAATTCCATTTTTCACAATATTAATAAAAACCTGCTTTAACTCATTTTCAATTCCTTGGATGGTAAAAATAAATGGATCATTATATGTTTCGATTGTAACGTCATTAAGAATGGCTTGAGTTCCCCATATTTTTGAAACATCTTGAATGATTTTATTAATATTTACATCCTGAAAAGCCGCTGTCTTTGGTCGGGATAGGACTAAAAATTCATTAATGATCTCTTCTAGCCTGATAAACTCAGTCATCATTACTTCAGCGTATTCCTTACGATATGTGTTGGTTTGGATCATTAGCTGTAGGAAGCCTCTTAAAGAAGTGAGAGGATTTCTTATTTCATGCGCAATGCCAGCTGCCAACTGTCCAATTGCTGACAGCATTTCAGATTTAATTAGCATTTGCTCTGAGCTTTTTCTATTTGTTACATCTTCTCCAACTCGTAAAATCTGAACAACATCATGATCGTCATTTTCTACAGGTATTAATGCGAGATTTTCCCAATATTGTTTTCCATCGCGAGCTGTATAGGATATTTCACCAGACCACTTTTCACCAGCACGCACCTTTTTCCAATGAGAATCAAAATCACTATCAATATAATATTCTGCATAGATATCTTTTAACTTACGTCCGATTAAATCCTTAACCTCTAACCCAAGTTGTTCTGCAAATTTACTATTCGCATACTCTATTTTCCCTTGGAAGTCTGTAAATACTGTATTTGCCGGACTAAGCTCAATAGCTTGCATACTTAATTGAAGCTCTCGGTTTACCTTCTTAATTTTTGTGATATCAATAAATGTCATCACAATACCATCCACGATATTGTCACTAGTGCGGTAAGGCATGATTTTGACACTATACCACTTTCCATCTTTCGCAGGTAAATCTTTTATTATTGAATTTGTTGTCATTAACACATCTTGGATTTCATCCATTAATGTATCACATTCTAGTCGATGTGATATATGAAAAATCGGACGTCCAATATCACGATCAATCACATGGAAAAGTTTCATAACTTCAGGAGTATAAAGCTTAATATTTAATTTCTTATCTAAGAAAATGGTTGCGATATTGGTGTTAATTAACAAGTTGTCCATATCATTGTTAAGGTCAGTAAGTTCAATAATTTTCTTTTCATACTGAGAATTAACTGTAATTAATTCTTCATTAACGGATTGCATTTCTTCATTTGTACTTTGAAGTTCTTCATTTGCAGCAATTAATTCTTCATTCGTTGACTGAAGCTCTTCATTTGATGTTTCTAATTCTTCAATTGTTGTCTGAAGACTTTGCTTCGTATAGTAAAGCTCCTGCTCTAAGTCAAAAATCCTTTGATTATAGGCAGAATCCTGATCAAATGTCATAGAATCAGCTTTAATTATTGTAGTAGAGTCAGGCATATGGTCTTTTATAAATAATGCAACATAGCCCTTTCTTACATTTTCTAAAGGTTTAACAACTAATTTTACCTGTTTGCTTTCATTTTTGTTGATTAAAAGATTCTTATATTTAATTTCTCTTAATTCCTCACGAACCTTTTTTATGGCTGTTCCAATGGCAACAGATAGGTTTGTTGGAACCATATTAAAAATATTATAATTAACTTTTCCCTTTGGCAGGTTTAAATATTCCCCTGCATTCCCGGAAGAAAGAATCACTTCATTATGCTCATTAATGACAATACACGGAGGTAACAAATCGTCCATAAGTGAATAATAGAGTTCATCAGGATGTTGAAACCTGTTTGTGTCACGTAAATGTTCCGTACCCCTTCTCTCACTATCTCCAGAAACCTCTTTAGGCGCTAGTAATGCTTGGGAAAAATGTTGGTTATCAGAAACCTGATTACTAAAAACTTTCCACTTGCTATTAACAGAGGAGAAAAGATTTGAGAGTTTGCCGATTGTTTCACTTGGACCTAAAAATAAATAGCCCTTCTCCTTTAGTGCAAAGTGAAACAATGACAACACTCTTTGCTGTAGCTCCGTTTGAAAATAAATCATGACATTTCTACAACTTATCATATCTAAATTAACAAATGGAGAATCCTTCGTCATATTATGAGGTGCAAATACAATTTTTTGCCTAATTTCTCTTTTTACCTGATAATCGCTGCCTTGTTTATCAAAGTACTTAATTAGCAGATGTTTTGGGATCATTGATACGATTTGCTCCGAATAGCAGCCCTGACTTGCGAATTTAACAGCATCACGGTCAATGTCTGTTGCGAACACTTGCAAATCCATATCACTTTCTCGTTTTTCTAGCTCTTCATTAAATAAAATAGCTAAAGAATATGCTTCTTGACCTGATGAGCATCCTGCTACCCATATTCTCATTTTATTTCGGCCACGCTGTAAGTTCTCATCAACCATTGATGGAATAAGTGTCTGCTGCATATAGTAAAAAGCATCAGTATCCCTAAAAAAGTGAGTCACACCAATAAGTAAATCTTCTTGAAGATAACGAATCTCCCTAGGGTTTGCCAGCAAATAGTTTTTATAGTCTTCAAGATTAAGGAATGATTCTTCCAATAAACTCATTCTACGTTCAATTCGTCGGATAACAGTGTTTTTC
The DNA here is from genome assembly GCF_002577655.1 of Bacillus sp. AFS040349. Classification (NCBI taxonomy): domain Bacteria; kingdom Bacillati; phylum Bacillota; class Bacilli; order Caryophanales; family Bacillaceae; genus Bacillus; species Bacillus sp. AFS040349. Next base: position 26,794 of record NZ_NUMC01000104.1, read on the forward strand.
TTATACATGGTAAAATCAATACCACTTTTTTTATGAATCATCATTAACACTTGTTTTAATGTTGTTTCTTTAAACTCCACGGGCTTTGTTTCTATATAATTTTGAATATGCTCAGGCATCACTGAAGGATTAATGATATAGTCTCCAACACCTGATTTGATTGCGCTTTCGGGCATATCCATATACTTTGCCGTTTCATTTTGAACAATGCAAAGTCCGTTTCTTTCATGAATATCGTTTAACCCTTTTGTTCCATCTGTCCCTTTACCAGACAAGATCACACCAATTGCTTTCTTTTTTGCATATAAAGAAATAGATGTTAAGAACGCATCTATAGGATAATTCACTACTTGACTTTCATGATATGTCTCTAAATGTATTCGCCCTTGATTATTTATTGTAATATAGTGATTAGGTGGGCATAAATAGACAGTTTTAGGATTAACCTGCAGTCCTTGCTTTGCCACCAAAACTTTCATATTAGTATATTTTACAAGTAGTTCCGGCATAAAGCTTTTATACTTAGAAGATAAATGTTGAACAACAACAAATGCTGCATCTATGTTAGATTTCATATTTTGGAAAAATTGCTCAATGGCTTCAAGACCTCCAGCTGAGGCTCCAATTCCTACAACATAAGGTGTATCAAGATCACCCTTTTCATGTTCCTTTTCTAATTGCCCATTTGATGCATTTGACATGTAGTATCCTCCTTAAACAATTCCCTATAAACCATTCGACAACAATAAATTGATATCCTGTTAATTAACAAATAAAAAAACTTAATTAAGTTAAATTAATTTCATAATTTAGTACTTTACCACTTTATCATTCTACTATCATAACAGTTATAGAGGGTAGGATATACATTTATGTATTTCCATTTCCTTTTTCTATCTATATTATACTACGACCAAATATCTAGTTATATCTACTAGAAGGGATTGTCATATGTTTAGAGAAAATAGTATTACATGATGAAAAGGAGGTGTGGACTTGAGGCAATTGACAGACCATGAAATTGAGGAACTGCTTTCTTCATTACCTAAATGGAAGCTAAAAAATCAGCGTTCTATAGTTAGAAAATATGTATTTAAGGATTATCTAGCCGGAATAGATTTTGTTTCAAAGGTAGGACATCTCGCTGAGGAAGCAAATCATCACCCTTTTATTGAAATTCAGTATAAAGCTGTTTTTATCACCTATACATCCTGGACTGCCAGAGGTTTGACAAAATTAGATTTCGAATTAGCGCATAAAATTGATCAGTTATTTAGTGATACCCCTTCAACTTAGATTTTTAAGTACTCCTTATGAAAGAACTCCGAAAAGAATGAGAAAATAAAAAAGGAGCGGGGTTCCGCTCCTTTTCTTTATTCTAAAGGTAATAATATTTTAACTGTTGTTCCTTTACCAAGTTCACTAGTAAAAAAGATTTTCCCCTTATGATTTTGGATGATTCTATAGCTTATCATCAGCCCAAGTCCACTACCCTTTTCCTTATTAGAATAAAAAGGCTCTCCAAGCGTAGGAATTCGTTCCTGTGAAATGCCTACACCTTCATCAGCCACAGCAATATATAAATATTGTTCATCCTCTATCCCAATCTCAATATGAATCATGCCGCCTTTTGGCATTGATTCGATTGCATTACTTATTAGATTTTGAAAAACAAGCTTAACTTGATTTAAATCACAGGGTATAGATTGGCTAGCATGACATTTGATACAAAATGTAATATTAAGCATTCTGCTTAATTCCTCATTTGTACGTAAAACCTCTTGAAGAAGGTCTATAATGTTATTTTGTTCACGCTTAGTTCCAAGATGAGAGTTTGCAAGAATAAGAATTTCGTTCACAAACTCTTCCATCTGTAAAAGCTCAGTCAAAATCAATTCCTTGTATGGATAGGAATAGCCATCTTTTAGCTGCATAAACCCTTTTATACTGGTCAAAGGGTTTCGGATTTCATGAGCAATACTCGCTGCTAATTGCCCGACCGCTGTTAGCTTATCCGATTTTCTCATGATATCTTGATTTTGTTTCTTCTCAGTAATATCCTCAGCGACTCCTGCAATTCGATAAACATGACCTTTTTGATTATATATGGGTACAATTTGGTTCCTCACCCAACGAATTGTGCCGTCCGTGTGAGTTAATCTATAATCAAACTCTACTCTTTCATGTATATTCATAAATCTTTCTAAAGTATATTCACGATCATCCGGATGAATGGACCTTTCCCAGAGAGTATCATCCAAATTATATTCTTCACCTGTTCTTCCTGAGATTTCTTGCCATGCAGAACTCATATATAGTAGCTGTTTCTCTTGAATATCAAATATCCAAAAGGCTTCTTTAATGTTATTAGCGATTTGCTCGAATCTTTCTTGAGTTTCCTTTAACTTTTTCTTAGCAATTCGACGTTCCAGTTCATTGCCAACCCACTGTGCCATCAACTGGAGAAATTCTATGTCTGAATTAGATATTGCACGAAACTGCTGATGATCATCATAAAAGCAAAATGTACCGTAAAATTGCTCATGAACAAATATAGGTGCACCAACATATTCTCTTATCATCGATTGATTATGGAGTGGCACAGACTGACTTATATGAACCGGTGTTAAACGTTCTTTAACCATCCAAGCACATGTTTGTTCTAGAGAAATAACTTCTCCAACATTTACCATTTCAGTTGAATGAGTTGTTTGAATTACCTCATAATTATCTCCCATTATTCTTGAAACATTTCCATCCGATAGCTGGAAGCGTTCACAACCTAAACTTAATAACTTCTTTAATTTCTGCTCAAAGCTTAGCTCTTTATTGCTTGTTATTTCGTATAAACATCTAATAGATTGTTCACTCATTGTTCTTTCAATAATGTCTGATCTTAACTCAATTTCTGCCTTTACCCAATAACTCAAATCTATTAATTTATTAAGTTCATCTTCGCTAATCGATCTTGGTTTTTCATCAATAATACATAAAGAACCAAGTATATTGTTTTGTTTTGTCATAATTGGTACACCCGCATAGAAACGGATTTGATGTTCTTTTACTAATTGATTATGTTTAAAGCGGTGGTCTTCCAGTGCATCTTCAATCACCAATGGCTTACCATCTAATACAACATACTGACAGAAGGCAGCCTCTCTTTTCTGTTGAGCGTTCTTCTAAAAGGCTTCCAGTGAGACCAACGCATGATTCAAACCATTGCTTGTCCTCGGTTAATAAGGTTATTAATGAAACAGGAACTTGAAAGATCCTGCTGGCTAACCTTGTAATGCGATCAAATGACTCTTCATTTGGAGTATTGATGAGGTTCAGTTTATATAATTCTGTTAATCTCCTCTTTTCTCTTTCTAAAGAAGAGGAGCTAACGCCTTCAAACATTTCCTCCAGCTTAAAAATAGAAATCACTCCAAGCGTTTTTTTCAATTATATCATATGGGATTATTTGGCGGAACAATAGTTCGTATTTTTTAATAGTAGAGTTTATTATAATTTGAACCAATGTGTGTTTTCGAGATACCTAGTGTTAGAGTACCTATAGGGTGTGATATTCAGAAGTTCATGCGTTTTTCGATAGGTGATTCGAGTATTAACACCAGCTCCAATCTGGATTCCCTTATATCGAGACTCTTTGCTGATCATTTCTCCCGGATCGGTCCCGATTCTCTCTGTATCGAGACACTTCTTTCTGACCGAGGACCCTTTCTGTCCCGATTCCCCCTGTATCGGGACACATCTTTCTGCTGGAGGACCCTTTCTGTCCCGATTCCCCCTGTATCGGGACACATCTTTCTGCTGGAAGAGATTAAGTCCGTATAATTG
>NZ_NUMC01000105.1:0-47274 GCF_002577655.1 Bacillus sp. AFS040349
ACAAAGGGTACATTTTAAATTGAGTCGCCCTTTTTAATTAAGCTAGAATATGATATCCGGAATCAACATGTAGGTTTTCACCAGTCATTCCTCTTGATAAGTCACTGAATAAGAATAGTGCTGTATCTCCCACTTCTTCTGGTGTTGTTGTACGACGAAGTGGTGAACGTTCTTCAATGTCTTTTAAGATTGAGTTGAAGTCACTGATTCCTTTGGCAGAAAGTGTACGTATTGGTCCAGCTGAGATTGAGTTAACACGAATCCCATCTTTTCCTAGGTCGCTTGCTAAATATCTAACACTTGCTTCAAGGGAAGCTTTTGCCACACCCATCACGTTATAGTTTGGTAGGACTCTTTCTCCACCTAGGTATGTTAATGTTACAATGCTTCCGCCTTCTGTTAGAAGACCTCTTGCCTCTTTAGCCACAGCTGTTAATGAATAAGAGCTGATGTTTTGCGATAGTAAGAAACCTTCACGAGTTGTGTTTAAATACTCACCTTGAAGCTCTTCTTTGTTCGCAAATGCGATACAATGAGCAATACCGTGAATCACACCAACTTGCTCTTTAATTGTTGAGAAACATGTTTTGATTTCTTCATCATTTGTAATATCACAAGGTATTACAAGGGATTCGCCTTCTAAAGACTCAGCAAGGTCACGAACTGACTTCTCTAGACGTTCACCAGCATATGTAAAAATTAATCTTGCTCCAGCATTATGTAAAGAACGGGCAATTCCCCATGCAATACTACGTTTATTTGCTACTCCCATTACGACGATATTACGTCCTTTAAGTGATAAATCCATGTACATCCTCCTTAAATTAATACATGTTATTAGTACCTGGTTATAATTATAGCATTGATATCACAAAAGCGCTATTTCATAATTTCCATTGTTAAGACTTTTTCTATTGTATCGAACAAAATGCTTGTGTGGCATCTTTTGGTGACATAGCCTGGCTGATCGCACTGATGATTGCCACCCCATTTGCACCTGAATGGTAAACCTCACTGGCATTTTCTAATGTAATTCCACCAATTCCTACAATCGGCAAATGAATAAAGCCAGCTTCTCTTATTTGCGTAATAAGGAATGGCCCTACTACATCATGTGCATCTTTTTTTGTTTTCGTTGAGAACATTGGGCCGACTCCGATATAATCGGCTCCTTCAGCTACTGCCTTTTTCGCCTCCTGAACAGAATGTGTTGAAATTCCAATCCATTTGGTTGATCCTATCCTTTTTCTTGTGTAGAAAGGATCACTATCATCTTGTCCAATATGAATTCCATCTGCATTAAGTTCCAATGCTAAGTCAATATCATCATTCACAATAAATGGAATTCTATTCTTTTCACATAGCATTTTTAATTTTTTTCCTAAATAAACTTGTCCTTCACCTACTAAAGCTCCTTCGCCCTTCTCTCTATATTGAAACATCGTAATGCCACCCTTTATGGCCTCAGACAATGTTTTTTCCGGATCAAAGTTAAGACAATTCACAGATCCCATTACAAAATATACTTTTAGCGCTTGAGATACGTTCATTTTTTGCGCTCCTTTTTTGGTGGTGCCTGGCACCACCCGAATTTTGTCGATTAAACCCAAAAGGACTGACTCGAGCTATAACAGTTGCTACCTGTCATTTCTCATCTGTGAGTCAGTCCATAATCTTCATTTATACGGTTGTTATGTTGTTTTTCTTGAAAGCCCAATGATTGGTTGGACCGTGTCCCCCACCAATGCCTAATTGATCTTCAATTGCGGCTTGAATAAAGGCTTTTGCGGTTTTCACAGCTTCACGTACACTCTTCCCTTTACTAATTTCAGCAGTGATTGCAGCTGCAAATGTACAGCCGGTACCATGAGTATGTTTTGTTTCTTTTCGTACACCTTCGAACGTATCAAAACTCTGTCCATCATATAACAGGTCAATAACCACTTCACCGTTAGGATCATGACCACCTTTAATCATGACGAACGTTGCACCAAGATCAAACAGCTTTTTAGCTGCCTCTTTTTTTTGCTCAAACGTTTCAATCTTCATACCTGTTAACACTTCCGCTTCAGGGATATTTGGGGTAATCACTTTAGCCAACGGCAATAAGGAGGTAATCAAAGCCTCTACAGCTTCTTCTTGTAATAATGATTGCCCGCCTTTTGCGATCATAACAGGATCAACAATGATATTTTCCCAATTATAATAACGAATTCGCTCAGCAACAAGCTGAATCATTTCAGCATTAAAAAGCATGCCAGTTTTGACAGCATTTGGTTGTAAATCTACGGCAACTGAATCAATTTGAGTTTTTAACGCTTCTATTGTTAAAGGATAAACTCCTTGGACACCAAGTGTATTTTGAGCTGTAACAGCAGTGATTGCTGTCATACCAAATACTCCAAGCTCTTGAAATGTTTTTAAGTCCGCTTGGATGCCTGCTCCTCCTCCAGAGTCCGATCCCGCAATTGTTAAAGCACGAGATACCGTCATTTTATATCCTCCTTGCTACCCTATGTAGCGATGATAAATCTTCTTCGCTTCAGAAATATCTTTTGTTCCGTGAATCAGGGCACGACCGTCCTTAAATAGAACGATTCTGTGTTCACCAAACGTAAATGACATAAGAAATGGATTTTCTAAAAAAGCATCTGCGATCGGCTTTATACGCTCGGCAATTTGCTCAAAAGAAAATTGTTTACCTGAACTCGGTCTAATTTGCACAGTATCTCTTCCGCAAAGCACAGCTGCCTTTGTTTCCATTTCAGCTGTTAAGTAAGGAAAGACTGGATCACTACCACAAGTTGGGCATGCATCATTTTTCAATCGATCCATATTAATCGAAGAATATTGATTTTTCCATAAATCAAATGATACAAGCTTACCGCGCAAGTTTTCCATATCAGCTACGAGTATTTTTAGTGCTTCTGCTGCTTGATGTGAAGCAACCATACTAACAATTGGTGAGATCACCCCGACTGTGTCACAGGTCATTCCATCAAATGGGATATGCTTTAGTAAGCAATGTAAACAAGGTGTTTCGTTAGGAATAATGGTGAAAGATAAACCATAGCTTCCAACACACCCACCGTAAACCCACGGAATATTATTTTTTATTGAAAGATCATTAATCAATAATCTTGTTTCAAAGTTATCTGTTGCATCAATGATTACATCTACACCTTCGGCAAATTCCTCTATGTTTGCAGATGTTACATCTTCTACATATGAAATAACCTCAACCTCTGAATTTATTTTTTCAAGATGCTGCTTTGCTGCAACAGCTTTAGGAATCCGATTTATCGCATCATCTTCTATATAAAGCTGTTGTCTTTGCAAATTGCTCCATTCAACATAATCTCGGTCAACAATTGTTAATTTTCCAATACCCGCACGTGCAATCATTTCAGCACTAGCCGTTCCTAATGCACCTGCTCCAACAATCAATACATGTTTTTTTCGTATATTATCTTGACCCTTTTCTCCAATTGGAGTAAATAGCATTTGTCTTGAATAGCGTTCCATTAAGTCGTAATCATTCCTTCTGTTGGACTACTTGCAATAGCATAGTCTTTTTTAGCTATTCTACCAGCTTCATACCCTAGTCTTCCAGCTTCAATCGCTAGCTTCATCGCAACCGCCATTTTCACTGGATCTTTAGCAGCCGAAACAGCTGTGTTTAATAGAACTCCATCTGCACCAAGCTCCATTGCTAATGCTGCATCCGCTGGTGAACCAATTCCTGCGTCAATAATGACAGGCACTTTAGATTGCTCAATAATAAATGATAAATTAAGAGGATTTAAAAGTCCCTGACCAGAGCCAATTGGAGATGCTCCCGGCATAATAGCGTGAACACCTAGCTCTTCTAATCTTCTAGCAAGCACAACATCATCTGATGTGTATGGTAAAACGATAAAGCCCTCTTCTAAAAGCATTTCACTTGCTTTTAATGTTTCAACTGGGTCAGGTAGTAATGAACGATCACAGCCAATAACCTCAACTTTAATCATGTCACATAAGCCTGATGCTTTTGCTAGCTTAGCAATTCTCACTGCTTCTTCAGCTGTTTTAGCTCCTGCTGTATTTGGTAGCAGTGTATATTTTGAAACATCTAATTGTTCTAAAAAGTTAGGCTGTGATTCTTCAAAAATATTCATACGGCGTACCGCAAACGTTAAGATCTCAGCTTCTGATTGTGCAACTGCTTCCTTTTGAACTTCAAATGAAGGGTATTTTCCTGTACCTAATAATAATCTTGATTGAAATGTTTTATCTGCAATTTTTAACATAACATCATCCTCCTCCTACAAAATGAACTAATTCAATTTCATCACCATTTGAAATGGTTGTGTTTTCGTATTGATCTTTTAAAACGATTTCGCGGTTATGCTCGACAATAACAAGTCGATCTTCTAGCTTGTAAAACGCCAGTAGATGTTGAATTGTTTTAACATCTTGCTTTAAATCAACAAGTTCACCATTCAATTTAATACTCATGAAATCACCTCGCTGTTTGAGTAAGCTTTCTCGTTAAAGAAAAAGCATGAACATACTCTTCGTTTTGCTTTCTTTTTAAAATAAGATCTCTAATCATTGTTCCTGTTTTAGGGGCAAGCAAAATTCCATTTCGATAATGTCCTGCTGCAAAGTAGATGTTCTCATCAAGAGGATGCTGTCCAATATAAGGCTTTCCATCATCTGATTGCGGCCTTAATCCAGCCCAAGTATCTATCAATTTAGCAGAAGTAATACTTGGCATCATCGGAGTAATTTTTTCGATTAAAGACTGAATTCCACCAAGAGATGGAGTTGTACTCCAATCATTCTCAACCATTGTGGCCCCTACCACAAACCTTCCATTACCCTTCGGAACGATGTAACAATGATCATAGAAAAGAGTCTTTTTCAGATCTAAGTGGTCTCCTTGAACAGAAAGACATTCACCCTTAACTGGCTTCATACTGACATCAAGTCCTAATTGTTTAAAAAAGTGACCACTCCATACTCCATTCGCTATGACTACTTTGCTACAAAGATAATCTCCTTGTGGTGTTGATAGCGTGTATTCATTCGTAGCTGTTTTCTTAATAGAATGAACAGGTGTATTTTCTTTAAAGGTTGCTCCTAGTAAACTAGCAGATTTCGTAAATGCCGCACATACATGTATAGGAGAAACATGACCATCTTCTGGTATATAGAGCGCTCCTACGATCGAATCAGAAACATGTGGTTCATTTTGTAAAACTGTTTCTTTCGTGTGCCATTCTAATGTTTCGTAGGTATCAACAGCTTTCTTCAAAACTTTCGCTTCATTTTCTGTCATTGCTAGCTTATACATTCCTTTGTCAACTAGCTGAATATCTATCTGTGACAATTCTGAAAGTTCATCACGCAAAATGTGATAGTGTCTTTGGCTTTCTTTCGCAAACTGAAAAAAAGCATCATTGTTTTCCAATTCAGAATTTGCACCAAGCATGCCTGCAGCTGCACATGTAGCACCTGTACCACCTTTATGGCTATCTAATACAAGAACGGAGATTCCCTCTTTTGCAAGCTGATAAGCAATTGACTGTCCAATAATACCACCGCCAACAATTCCTACATCATATTGTTTTTGCATGGTAACCCCCCTCTTTTAAAGTGGTTAAAGCTCCGATTGGATCACTGGTCCCCATAACATAGGACATAACAGCAACACCATCAACGCTTACGTTGTTAAGCAACTTAATTGTATTAGGAGTAATGCCTCCAATCGCAATAACTGGAATGGTAATGTGCTCACAAATTTCAGCTAATTGTTCTACACCCCTTGGAGGTAATGCTGCTTTTGAATTTGTTTCAAAGATGTGACCAAATAACAGGTAATCAGCTCCCGCTTCCTCACATCGTAAAGCTTCTTCTAGCGAATGGACGGACCTTCCAATTCTTACGTGTGAATCAAAAGCTCTTACTACTTCAACAGGAAGGCCGTGTCCTGGTAAATGAACATTAGGGATATTATGTAATAAAGCAACATCAAGTCGATCATTGATCACAAGTTTTTCCTTCGGTACACCCCGCTGAAGCAAATTTGACACAAGTAACATGATGTCTGAAGCCGTTTTTTGTTTTTCCCGGATATGAATATAATCCACATCTTGATGGAGCATCGTAAGTTTCACTGTTAATTCATTTACCGTTTGCTTGCCATCTGTAATGACATGAAATTCCACTTTTTTCACCTTAATTCTTAGATAGTAAAGTTTTATAAGACGCAAAAAACCACTTTCCAATAGGGAAAGTGGTTTACATACACAAATAACCATGCTGTAGCCACTTCCCTACGCTGGTATCATCCAGATCAGGTTATAAGGGTCTTAAAGTCACACTTTAATCTCAGCCTCTATTTAAGGCTCCCCTAGCGGTTGTTTTGTTTCTCTCGTATTTACTTATTTCTATCATACCAAATGTTTGGAAACTTTCAAGAGTAAGATACCCTGATGTTTTTTAATTGATAAAAATTATATCAATTCCAACTCATGTTTAAGTTCATTTACATATTCTCTAGAGCCCGTCACAATTAGACGGTCTCCTAATTTCAGGTCTGTATCTCCATGTGGAACAATCGAATCTTTGCCTCTGAAAATACGGACAAAAATAATGTCTCCTGTAAACGGAAAGTTTCGTAGCAGGATGTTATCGTATTTTGCATTATTTAAGTTAATTTGATATAGAGTTGTTTCCTGATTTGTTAAGATTCTCATGACACTTGGCGCTTCAATTAAAGCACGAAGCATCGTTTTTGTTGAAAGAAGTGTAGAGAAAATATCAATACCTTCATCCTTTAATTGACTTGCTAAATCAGGTGAAGCCACACTGGCAATCACTCGGTCAACTTGCTCATTTTTTGCAGATAAGGCTATATCGGCATTTCGTTGTTCATCACCAGTAGCCACAACGATTAAGTCTACATCAAATGCGTTTTGTTCTTTTAATGTTTCAACCTGAAAATTATCAATTTCTCTAATTTCAAACAATGATTCAGAGATTTGTTTATCAATTTTATCTTGTTGAATATGATAAACCGTTGTTTCATAAAGATCTTGGTTTAGCTCTCTCGTAACAGGCAGTGACATTTGATTGGCACCAATAAAGGCAACCTTGATTTTTGTTGGCTTGCCATCGCTTTTTGGGAAGAGCTTTTTAAAGAAAATCGGAGTTACTATACTTGTAATAACAGCAACTAAAATAAGTGCACCTGACATTTCAGCTGTGATAATCTCCATTCTTTCCCCAATCGTAGCAGCAGCAATCACTAGAGAAAGCGTTGATGTTAAGAGAAAACCAGCTGCAAGTGTTGTTTTGCCATCATACCATCTTTTCAAATAATAAACAGGCAAAACCTTAGAAATCAGAAGTGCGATAAATAATAATGGAATAAGCAGGAAGATTTTAGGGTCTTTAAACAATGCCCAAATATCTAAATCAACTCCAACCATTACAAAGAAAATCGGAATAAGAAATCCATATCCGAAAGAATCAAGCTTTTGAACCATTTCTTTGTTAGGAGATAATAGCGAAACTAGCACACCTGCTAAAAAAGCTCCTAAAATATTTTCGGCACCAATTGTTTCGGAAATGGCCACTAATAAAATAATTAAGGTAAAAACAGCTCGTGTTCCAATTTGAATCGTCCCTTTTGACATTGTTTCGATGAATGAACGATTCATAAATGTTTTTCCTAAGAAATAGAGCCCAACACCTGCTCCAAATAGAACTAATAACAACCAGGTATTGTTGTCTCCACCACCATAAATGGAAGCAAAAACAGCAAGAAGCACCATTGTGACTAAGTCAGCTATAACAGCCACAAGTAAAATAATTTGACCAATATTTGATTTCATAATTCCTGCATCTTTTAATGTAGGAACTACTACCCCTAGAGAAATAGTCGAAATAATTAAGGTCATTAAAAACGCGTTATCCATTAACCCAATCCATACAAAGATGTAGGATAATAATAAGGATAGAGCAAAGATCCCTACAAATATGATGAGTGATACGAAAAACGCATTAGGTGCACCCTTACCCGAAGGAAGCTTTTCCTTTTTCTTTCCTCCTGCAAAAGCTGTAAAGTCTATTTCAAGACCACTAAGGAACATCAAGAAAATAAATCCAAGCATTGATAATGTCTCAAGCCACATATCCTGGTGGACAACATCAAAACCACTTTTTCCAATAATTAACCCAACGATAATTTCGGCTACGACGACTGGCATAAAGTTTAGCTTTAGTCGATGTAGCAAAATAGGGGTTAGAAATGCTGCGAGAATAACAATAACTAATGAAGTTACAGATGCTCCATGCATCGTATCCCTCCTTTATCTTAAATTCATGAACATATAAAAGTTAGTAATTCCAGCGAAGAATGTATACCTTCTATCATATACAACCTAGAACATAACTTGTAACAATATGCTCTAAAGCTGGAAACTAGTTAAATTAAATATTGCATAAACAATGTCGCCATACCAAAATAAATTAAAATACTAATAATATCATTTATAGTTGTAATAAAAGGACCAGATGCAACAGCCGGATCCACCTTCAATTTATGCATAATTAATGGAATAAAGGCACCAGAAATCGTCGCTACAGTTAGTGTAGCCAAAATTGAGATACCTACTAGTGCACCTAAAAATAGATCCCCTTGCCATACAAAAACAACAACAGTCACAACCGCACCACAAATGGCCCCTGTTATTAAACCTGTACCTGCCTCCCGAACGATCATCTTACTAAGATTTTGATCTTCAGTATCACCAAGTGAAATTCTTCTAACAGCAACGGCTAAAGCCTGTGTTCCTGTGTTTCCTGCCATACCGGCAATTAAAGGGATAAACACGGCTAAAATAGCAACTTTCTCTAATGTTGCTTCAAATCGACCAATTAAACTTGCTGTAAACATTCCAAGAAATAATAATATAATTAACCATGGCAATCTTTTTTTGGCAGCAGAAAACGGTCCTCTATCAGTGGAGTCAACGTCAGATACCGCAGCAAGCTTTGAATAGTCATCACTTGCTTCTTCATCAATAACATCGACGATATCATCAACAGTGATAATTCCTAGCAGATGTCCTTGAAAATCAACGACTGGGAGTGCAAGGAAGTTATAGTCTTTCATTTTTCTTGCAACTTCTTCTTGATCTTCCGCAACACTTACCGAGTAAACACGTTCATTCATAATATCTGAAATCATCGTGTCAGGCTCACTAATAATTAAATCTCTTAACGAAATAACACCAGCAAGCTTCTCATCTTCACCAACAACGAATACATAATAAATCGTTTCAGCATTAGGAGCTTCTTTCTTTAGTATTTGCATGGCAGAGTGCACCGTTTGATGAGCGTGAATGGAGATATACTCCGTTGTCATGATACTTCCAGCTGTATATTCTTCATAATGAAGCAATTCTCGAATTTCTTCAGCTGCTTCATCATCCATAATCGTTAAATAGCTTGCTACCTGATCTTTATCAAGCTCATTTAAAACGTCAACAGCATCATCTGCATACATCTGTGCAAGCATTTGTGCAGCAAACGTTGGATCCATTTCTGATAAGTAAGTTTGATACAGACCATCTTCATCTTCAATATTTTCAAAGACCGCTGCCATTTCTTCTGGAGAAAGAAAATGATAAACAGTCTGGCGATCTTCTGGGTCAAGCTTAATAAAAAAGCTGGCCTGGTCGTAAGGATGCTGCTCTAAAAACACGGAACGAAAATCATCCATATTTTTCTGAGTAAGTGCTGTAAGCAGCGTTCCTTCTTCAAGCTCAACTTGTTCTCTTTCTTCTGACAAAGTCTGTTCCTCCTCTCTTTGCCAAATATATTAAGGAAAACAAACGAATTTCCGACAAATACTTGAGTATTTCTACATATTGCGATTCATATTATAATAACTATAATATTCTATATGCATTTATTGAAGCAATAAGATGAACATTATTTACAAAAATAAAACATTTCCTTTTAGAGAGTTTTCTTCCATCAATTGTTTTATATTCTGGACCAGAAGTTAACTATCATCTAAAATTCACCCTAAGAATACAGCCATTATGAAATGGATCCTTTGCAAATCGTTCACAATCCATTAAGATGGTTAATGATACAATGACTATATAGAAAATTTCAAGTTTAACGATTTAGAAAGGGATCGACTATGACAAACGAAAAATCCCCACAACAACAAATAGATTACACATTAATTTTTATCATGTTTTTATTAGCTATCGTGAGTTCATTTGCGATAAACAGTGCTGAATCCACCCTTCCAGAAACACTAAAGGGTATAAATTTTTCAATGAAACAAATTCAATGGTATATTATCGGAGCATTTGCTGTTGTCGTTACTATGCTGATTGATTATGACCGATTTAAGCAGCTAGCCTGGTATTTATACGGCTTTGGTTTACTCCTTTTACTAGGTCTAGAAGTTTTACCACAAGGTATTGTTCAAACAATTAAAGGAGCAACAAGCTGGTATAGAATTGGTCCATTAGGAAATTTTCAGCCTTCGGAATTAATGAAAATTATTATTATCATTGTCTTGAGTAAGATTATTACAGATCATCGTGAAAAATACCCTAAAAATACATTAGCAGATGATTTTCTCTTAATTGGAAAAATTGCTGCAGCTGCAGCTCCGCCTGTCCTTCTTTTAATAAGACAGCCGGATATGGGAATGACAATGGTCTTTTGTGCGATAATCGGATCGCTTATTCTAATCTCAGGAATTCAATGGCGAATTATTGTTACAGCAGCCTCTACTTTTTTAATCGGAGCCGGAACGTTTATTTTCATCTTTATTAAATATCCTGATTTTTTCTTAAAATATATTTTACGCGGAGAAGAATATCAGCTAGATCGATTTTACGGATGGCTTAATCCTTGGGAATATTCTGGTGAGCAAGGATTTCAGCTTGTTAAATCTTTGCTAGCTATTGGATCGGGTGAATTACGTGGAAAAGGCTATCAAAATCTAGAAGTTTATTTACCTGAGGCACATACCGACTTTATCTTTGCGATTATTTCAGAGCAATTTGGATTTATTGGCGGTAGTATTGTTGTTTCATTGTTTTTCTTACTTATTTATCGCATGATTCATATCTCTCTAGAAAGCAATGATCCGTTTGGCAGCTTCTTATGCACAGGTGTTATTGGTATGATTACATTTCAGGTTTTCCAAAATGTAGGCATGACGATTGGGCTACTCCCAATTACAGGTCTGCCATTGCCATTTGTTAGCTATGGTGGAAGCTCTCTTGCCACTTATATGGTTGCTATCGGAATTGTTCTAAATGTCCGTTCACGAACAAGAAAATACATGTTTGACTAATCGAAGTGGTACCCTTATAAATAGGGTACTTTTTTTTACACTTTGACAAAGAGGCGATACATATGAAAATTGATGTTATTGGCGATATACATGGATGTTTTCGTGAATTTGAGGAGCTAACAAAAAAAATGGGCTATAACTGGACAACTGGAATTCCCATTCATCCTAATGATAGAAAGCTTGCATTTGTTGGGGATTTGACCGATCGCGGGCCTGAATCTATAAAAGTAATTGAGGTTGTCTACCAGCTTGTTCAAAAAGAAGGCGCACATTATTCTCCTGGCAATCACTGCAATAAGCTGTACCGTTACTTTCTTGGAAACAAAGTTCAAATTACTCACGGTCTTGAAACAACAGTAGCAGAATACGAGGAATTACCACCTAAAAAGAAAGCTGAAGTGAAAAATCAGTTTAAGTTTCTATATGAAGCAGCACCTCTTTATCAAATTCTTGATAACGGGAAGCTAATTGTTGCTCACGCTGGAATTAGGGAAGATTATATCGGAAAAAATTCAAATGCCGTTAAAACCTTTGTTTTATATGGAGATATTACTGGTAAAAAGAACCCTGATGGAACACCTGAACGTCGTGATTGGGCTCAACATTATCAAGGAAAGGCAATGATTGTTTATGGTCATACTCCTATTAAAGAGCCTAAACGAGCCAATCGAACGATTAATATTGATACTGGAGCGGTGTTTGGTAACAAGCTTACAGCATATCGTTACCCGGAAGATGAAGTGATCTCTGTTGAATCAAGCCTTCCTTATGATGAGTCACGGTTTCGGGAAAAGTAAAACGGATGAATGGCACAAAATTTTAATACCTATTTTTTATAGAAAAAAAGCTTCATCAATTAAGGGAAGTAATCCGATACTGTTGATAAAACCTAAAATATCAGTTGAATGATCATATAGCATGACAAATAACATATGTAAAACGCTTGGGTGTAATACCCAAGCGTTCTGTTTTTGATATCGTCTTGTTCAACTAAAACATATCATAAACGATTTGAAAAAGGGAAAGATGATAAATGGAGGTGTAAACATTGAGTAAAGAAAGGAATATCCCATACTATCTATTAAACAACAGCACTATAATTGGGTTAGTTCTATTACCCTTTGCCATCGTAAAACGTTCATTTAAAGATTGGGTAATTGTTTATCTAGTAAGCATTATAGGTAATTACTTTGCTGATAGTTATTTGGTATCAAAAGGGTATATAAAATACAAAAATAAGCTTTTTAAAAATGTTAAAATCCATTTACCTTTTGACTATATTCATTATCCCTTGTTGTTACTTTACTACAACCAATGGACACTTAACAGCAGACCAATTGGTATTTTTTTAAAAGCAATCATATTAATAACCCCTCAAATCATCTTAGAAACTTTAGCCGAAAGAAAAACAAAATTAATAAGATGGAAAAAAGGGTGGAGTTGGTATCACTCATTTCTAAGCATGATATTAAAACTGTTACTCTGCAGAAGTATCATTGCAATTATTAGAATAATAAACAAAGGGAAGATTTCTGTTTAATAAATAGAGAACCACTTTATTTTCTCCTTTGTTTTTTCAAACATGGACAAGGACAACCTATTCCCCTTCTTTCACTAACCTGCCGTTAGTTCAAGAACATTCCTTCATAAGCTCTAAAATTAATTTAACATAAAATCACAATGACAAAACTGATACAATAAAAATTCAACGTTGCAAATGGCAAAGCTATTAGCAAGTGACAACAGCTATTGTCGCGTTATATCGGTTGTGATTTTGTGTATGCAAATTCGAGTGTGTATATCTTATATCGTTGTTATATAGGTAAAAACGACTACAGACCAAATCTACGCGATTTGGTCTGTTAACTATTTTATGCTTCTTTCAACCGAAAAACGGACCTACTTACGCTTAAGATGAATCCTTTTCGCTAATTTCTCCATATCTTCCGGAAGTTTCGCTTGAAAACAAAGATCTTTTTCTAACAAGGGATGCCAAAATGATAGCTCTGAGCTATGTAAGGCTTGCCTATTAATATCTAGTTGATTTCCACCGTATAACGTGTCTCCACATAAGGGATGTCCTATTGATGAAAGGTGAACCCGAATTTGATGAGTTCTCCCCGTTTCTAACACTAACTTTACATGTGTTCTATCTTTGTAGGAGCGAAGCACTTGAAAATGTGTGACAGCACTCTGGCCATCGTCACATACCTCTCTCTCAATAATACTGTCTTTTTTTCGTCCAATAGGACTTGATATCGTTCCTTTTTGCTCCTCCATCACCCCATGCACAAAAGCTTCATACGAACGATGAATACTTTTACTTCTTTGCATATCTGAAAACAACGAATGAGCAAAACGATGCTTCGCAATTAACATCAACCCAGAGGTATCCTTATCCAAACGATTTACGATATGAATGGTGGAAGGAATATGATGCTCCTCATAATAATGAATTAACCCATTTGCTAATGTTCCCCTTACATGATCTCTCGATGGAATTGATGGTACAAAAGGAGGTTTATTAATAACCAAACAATGCGAATCTTCATATGCGATGCTAAAGGGAACTTGATCTGCCACAAGTCCTGACCCCTTTTCTTCCTTTGGAAAAATCACGGTTAAAAAATCATCTTTTTTTAACTGATATCGAACTGTAACATGACGATCATTCACGAGGATCTCTCCGCCATGAAATTTTATATCCGTTAAAGCTCGCTTTGATATTTTTTTCTCTTTCACAAAATCTAAAACGAGCTTCCCATCATCTTTTGATGTTATTTTCCACTCTAATTGAAATGTTGACTCCATTAACGATCTGTATCTCCAACAAAAGAATCACGAACTCTTTTCCAGAAAGGAAATGGCTTAAAGCGGGCAAAACGTACGTTTTCATTTGCCACACGACATTGAATTGATTTCACATCTTTATGTAACAGAGTAAGATGATCGATTGTAATCTGAAAGTCAACATCATTAACAGGTTTCAGCATACATGTATGATGTTCAGGCAAAATTAACGGCGATCCGATTGTACGGAAAACACGATTGTTGATAGAAGCCATTTCCGCCAACTGAATGGCACGTAAAGAAGGATGTAAAATTGCCCCACCTAATGCTTTATTGTAGGCTGTACTGCCTGATGGTGTAGAAATGCATAAGCCATCACCACGGAATGTTTCAAACATTTGCCCTTTAATCTCAACGTTCATGACAAGTGTTCCTTCAATACTTTTCACTGTACATTCATTTAGCGCTAGATACCTAGCCTCTCTTCCCCCGTCATTATGACGAATAATCACCTCTAAAATCGGGTATTCAACAATTTGATACGGAGTTTTAGCAATAGCAATCACAAGCTTTTCAATTTCTTCTGGAACCCAATCAGCATAAAACCCAAGATGCCCTGTATGCACCCCAATAAAGGCAGTTTTGTCTAATCTGCTTCGATAGCGATGAAAGGCGTATAAAAGGGTACCATCACCACCTACAGAAATAACAATATCCGGCTGATCTTCATCGTAATCCAGTTGAAAATCCAATAAGTAGGTTTTCATTTTTTGCATGATTGAATTAGAAACCGGATCTCCCTTGGATGATATGGCAAATTTCATAAAAATTACCCCTTTATCGTTTAAATTTAAAATCTCTGATCGATTTTATTTTTTGTCCGTCTTTCGTGAGAAAATAGCTTGGGCTTCTTGAATTTCCCCTCTAATTTGGGACATCTCCTCATCAAGTGAATATGCTGCTTCTGCTGCCCTTTTTAATCTTACTTTAATATTATCAGGAATATTTCCGCTATATTTATAATTTAACGAGTGTTCGATTGTCGCCCAAAAATTCATTGATAATGTTCTAATTTGAATTTCAACAAGTAATTTCTTTTCCCCAGATATTGTTTGTACCGGGTATTTTGCAACTAGATGATAAGAACGATATCCACTATCTTTTTGTGAGGTAATATAATCTCGTTCCTCAATGATCTCCAAATCATTTCTGCTTTTTAACATATTTACAACAAAACGAATATCATCAACAAATTGACACATCATTCGAATTCCCGCGATATCTTGTAGACCTTCCTCTATGTTCTCAAGGCTAATGTTTTTCCGCTTCGCTTTATCTAAAATACTGGCAATCGGCTTCACGCGACCAGTTACAAATTCAATTGGTGAATGTGAATGTTCAAGTTCATATTGCGAGCGTATTCCTCGTAATTTCACCTTTAATTCCTCAACTGCTTGGTTATAAGGAGCCAAAAATGACTTCCATTGTTCACCTTCCATATGCATCCCCCTAACACGACCACCTGTTGCTGTTCCAATAGACATGTTCCTATCATTAAAGCACTGTGAAACTAAGTTATTGAAATAAAGCCTAAGAGCCTCACCAACGTGTAAACGCTAGACTATGCTAAAGCAAAAATCTCAACAACTTTGTTTTCCATTTCTTCACCATAGTTTGCATTATCTTTGATGTTCTCTAACAAATAACTTAATTCATCTATAAGGTTAACTAGCTCAATCTGCTCATTGCTTAATTTTAGTTCTATCTTTATCTCTTTATCCAATGCTTCCTTTAAGTGTGGCCAAATACTGTCAGGTAAACTAGCATAGACAAATTCATCACCAGACTCTAATATGTAAATAAACGCTAAATGATCCGAATCAACAAGCATTTGTCCTTTCGCTTCTACATCCTGTAGTGAAGTTGGAGTTTCTGTTGCTTCTAATATAAGTATGTTGTTTTCTAATGTTGCTTTATTTAATTCGATTCTAGTATTCATAACTATCTCCTTCCATTACAATCCAAGATTATTTTACCATATTAAAAAGTCACTTGATAACATTGCGGTCTATTTAAATTCAAGAGATAATAGAAAGAGATCGTTTTTTGTCTTACGCTAAACTATTTGATAAGAGAGGTCTATCCTAAAATGTCACAAGAAATTGAAATAGAATTTAAGAATCTTCTAACAAAAGATGAATATTACAAAATAAAAGAAACATTTAAAATAGAGGAACATGATTTTTTCGAGCAAGAAAATCATTATTTTGATACACCTGAATTTTCGTTAAAAGCAATCGGAGCAGCTTTGCGAATAAGAAGAAAGCAAAATAAATTTGTTATGACTTTAAAAGAACCTGCTACAGTTGGCTTACTCGAAACACATCAAACGTTATCAGACGAAATGGCTGATAGCATGATGAAAACTGGTGAACTCGTAAATGGCGAAGTTGTTGATCGTCTGCTTCAATTAGACATCGATGTTAACAAAATAACTTATTTTGGCTCTTTATCAACACGCCGTGCAGAAAAAAATTATCAAAACGGTTTAATAGTTTTAGATCATAGCCGATATTTAACAGTAGAGGATTATGAGCTTGAATATGAAGCAAAAGATGAAGAAATCGGAAAAAAGGTCTTCCATCAACTTCTACATGACCTTCACATTCCAATTAGACTAACAAAAAATAAGATTCGCCGTTTTTATGAACAAAAATATAGTGAGATGGGGTAAGAATCTTGGATATTAAAGCAAGATATTATAAAACAATGCTTGAACTACAGGCATTGCAAAATTTCAATACAACACCAACCCAAACAAAAGATTCAACCTTTGATACAACTTTTCAGGATTTATTAAAATCTTTTATTAATCCCTCAACTTCAAGTGCAACAACAAATAATTCATCTGTTTTAGCAGATTTACCTAGAATGATCTTAAACTCACCAGTTGTAACAAAAACAACTTCTGTTAAAGAAACATCAGGGCCGATTGCATCTGGCTCTATCGACGAGATTATTCGTCAGGCTGCCACCAAGTACGGAGTAGATGAGAAATTAATTCGTGCAGTTATCAAGCAGGAATCCGGATTTAATCCTACTGCCAAAAGCTACGCTGGTGCAATGGGACTTATGCAATTAATGCCGGCTACTGCCCGCTCTCTTGGTGTAAACGATCCTTACGATGCGGCGCAAAACGTTGAAGGTGGAACAAAATATTTAAAACAGATGCTATCGAGATATAACGGAGATGTAAAACTTGCACTAGCTGCCTATAACGCAGGACCTGGCAACGTTGATAAGTATGGCGGTATACCTCCTTTTAAAGAAACACAAAATTATGTGCGTAAAATCACTTCTACTTTTCATGTATAATGAATTATTTAAAAGAGGCTCTGTTGAGTCTCTTTTTTTGTTTTTAGAACTGTTCTAGACCCCTTTAAATAAACACATACAATAACTCCAATAACATACAATAATGGTAAATATCCCATTATGAGAGCGGTTTGTTTGAGATATATAGAAGTGCTTGTTAAAATGAATTTACATAACGCAAGCTGAAATAGTCATATTATCCTAATAGCTGTGACATTCTTTACTATCTAATTATTCTTCTATTCCAAAAACAAACTTTGCGTTTATTACAATAACATTAGCAATTTGAAAAGGAGATATCAACGTGACGAATCAAAATCTAACACCCTATGAGGCGATAGGAGCAGAAACTCTTTCGCAGCTTGTTGATGCCTTTTATGGACACGTACAAAAACATCCGTTATTGTCTCCCATTTTTCCAGATGATTTAACTGAAACAGCACGAAAGCAAAAGCAATTTCTCACACAGTACTTAGGTGGCCCTCAAGAATACACCGAGGAACATGGCCATCCGATGCTCAGAGCAAGACATCTTCCTTTTGAAATCACACCTTCAAGAGCAAAAGCATGGATTGCTTGTATGGAGAAAGCAATGAAGGAAGTTCAACTCGAGGGGGAAGTAAAGGACTTTCTATTGCACCGCTTAAAACTTACTGCTGAACATATGGTGAACTCACCAGACAGTAAAGAGGGACATCTTGATGGGACATCATGAGAATAAAAACATCTCCCTCTTTTTCTCACATTGTAGTGGTCACCCTGATAAGCCATTGGAAATTTATATGTTTGTTGACCCTTTATGCCCTGAATGCTGGGCATTGGAACCAATCATAAAAAAGTTACAAATAGAATACGGACGCCTTTTCACGCTAAAATATATTATTAGTGGCCGTCTTGCAACACTAAACGTTTCAAAAAGAAAAAAACCTGAAAAGCTTGCACAGGCTTGGGAAAAAACAGGCAGTCGTACAGGAATGTCATGTGATGGAAATGTGTGGCTGAAAAATCCATTATCAAGTCCATACACAGCTTCACTAGCGATAAAATCAGCTGAACTTCAAGGACGAAAAGCAGGTCTTAAATTTATGAGGAAGCTGCAGGAAGTACTATTTATTGAAAGTCAAAATGTCTCAGATGAAGAAATTTTAATTGGAATCGCAAAAGATGTCGGACTTGACGTCAATGAATTCAGAAAAGATCTTCATTCAGAAAGCTCAGCAAAGGCTTTGCAATGTGACTTGAAAATCACTTCTGAAATGGATGTCCAGGAAATCCCTACACTTGCTTTTTTCAGTGAAGAGGTAGAAAGAGAAGGCTTAAAAATAACAGGCATTTATACGTATGATTTATATGTTCAAGTCTTAAAAGAAATGGTGGGCGATGATATTAAGCCTTCCCACACCCCTCCATTAGAAGCATTCCTAGCTCACTACCAATTTGTTGCCACTGCTGAAATAGCATCGGTATATAATATGACAATAGCTGATGTTGAAAAAACATTAAAAAAATTAGTTCTATCTCAAACTGTTGAAAAGGTACAAGCAAAACACGGTACTTTCTGGAGATATATAGGGTAATAATAAAAAGGAATGGTATGACGCCATTCCTTTTTTTGCGTCTGTTGTTGATGGAGCTGAACTTTTACAGGGGCAAACAATTGGTGAAATGACGCTTCTGCGTAAGAGAATTGAGCCCGGGATTATCTAATGAATGCAGCCTCCTGTTTTTCCAGAGCATCTATTAACCAGTTAGGGTGCATATTTAGTAATTCGTTTGGCAAATTAGAAGGTGGAAAGAACTTTATTTCTAAGGATTCTGACTCGTTTACTTCAAGCTCACCACCAGATATAGCCGCTGAAAAATAGGTGGTGATAAAATGAACCACTCGCCCATCTGGATAGTGAAAAACCTGTGAAGCTGGATCAGAATAAACGCCAATGAGCTTATCAACTTCAATATGTAAGCCTGTTTCCTCAAGTACTTCGCGTTTCGCAGCAGCCTCCACCGTCTCACCAGGCTCTACATGACCCGAAGGAATTCCCCATAACCCAACATCTCGTCGTTTTTGCAAAAGCACTCGACCTTCTTCGTCAAAAATAATCACAGCAACTGCAGGATGTATACTTGTTACTTCCATTGTTACGAGCTCCCTTCCCTCTTAAAACCTGATTTGATTTGATACTACTAGAATAGCAGAGTTATAAGAGAGCTGGCGAGGATGAAATGAGGGGGAGGGTGTGCAAGGAGGCCGTTACTTTATAAGGAGAATGCTCATGTTTTTATGTATTTCATGGATTTGTTTACGATATAGGGTTTATTTCTATTAAAATATAAGTGATTTCCCTCTAATTAGTTGATTGTTTTGGGTCTTAACCGCAATTTTAATAGGTTTATCCGCGGGTCTTGAGGTCTTATCTTCGGTTTCGAGTGGTTTATCTTCGATTTCGAGTGGTTTATCTTCGATTCTTGAACTTTTATCTTCGATTTGGGACGGTTTATCTCCGATTCTTAGACTTTTATCTTCGATTGCGAATGTTATCTCCGATTCTTGAACCTTTATCTTCGATTTTGGACGGTTTATCTTCGATTCTTAGACTTTTATCTTCGATTGTGAATGTTATCTCCGATTCTTGAACCGCTATCTTCGATTTTAAACGGTTTATCTTCGATTCCTGAACCTTTATCTTCGATTTTAAACGGTTTATCTCCGATTCCTGAAACTTTATCTACGATTTTAAACAATTTATCTTCGATTCCTGAACCTTTATCTTCGATTTCAAACGGTTTATCTCCGATTCTTATTTTCGAGGCAAAATAAAAAGACCCCATACAAAGTAAAGGGTCTTCTTTTTATGTCTTAACGACAACAAAGGGGATGGGAGAAATTTTTCACGGTCAAACAAAGGGGTAAATGTTTGTTTGTGATTAATTTCACATCTATAATATATCAAAATATGTCGACTATTGACAAGTGCGATACTTCTTTTTCACAAAAATGTCACAAAACCTATTATCTTAGAATAATTTCTACTTATATTGTTTTGTGCTTAAAAAGAACTCGTCTCAACTTAATGGATAATGTAGAAGATAAAAACATATACAATAATAAATAGAAAATAGACAAGGAGGATATATGTGAAGCTAAGATGGATTGTATTGCTCACAGTGCTTACGATTGTGTTATTCTTCATTAATGTATTAGGGTTCATGAATCTTGTCCCTCTTTATATCACATCTCCATTATTATTGATCTCAATTTTTGTTACACTTTATTTTATTAATCATAGGAAAACGTTTAGAGGCTTTTAATGGAAAAAGGAATGTGCACATAAATGGCACATTCCTTTTTCATGTAGCTTAATTATTGTTTAACCTTAGCCAATAGCTCTTCCATTTCATTTAATTTCTCTTCAAACACTTTACATGCTTCTTCAATTGGTGCTGAAGATGTCATATCAACACCGGCTTTCTTTAAAACTTCAATCGGGTAATCTGAGCTTCCTGCTTTTAGGAATTCTAAGTAACGATCAACTGCAGGTTGACCTTCTTCTAAAATCTGGTTACTTAGAGCTGTTGCAGCACTGTAGCCTGTAGCATATTGATACACATAATAATTGTAGTAGAAATGTGGAATTCTAGCCCACTCTAAGCCGATTTCTTCATCTACAACAATGTCATCACCAAAATACTTTTTGTTAAGATCATAATATGTTTTAGTTAGTAATTCAGGTGTTAACGACTCACCTTCTTGTGCCTTTTGATGAATAATATGCTCAAACTCAGCAAACATTGTTTGACGGAAAACAGTTCCTCTAAATCCTTCAAGGAAGTGGTTTAGTAAGTACAAACGTTTTTTCTCATCATCAATTGTATTTAAAAGGTAGTGATTTAATAAAGCTTCATTAGCCGTTGATGCAACCTCCGCTACGAAAATGGAGTAATTTCCATATGTATATGGTTGCTCTTTGCGCGTATAGTAGCTGTGAACAGAATGTCCAAACTCATGCGCAAGTGTAAATAAATTATTTACATTGTCCTGCCAATTCATGAGGATGTATGGATTTGTTCCATATGCTCCTGATGAGTAGGCACCGCTTCTTTTTCCTTTATTTTCATGAACATCAACCCAGCGGTTTTCAAAGCCTTCTTCTAAAATCGAGATATATTCATCACCAAGTGGCTGAAGTCCTTTTAGAATATAATCTTTTGCTTCATCATAGGTAACGTCCATTTTGACGTCCTTAATAAGAGGTGTATAAAGATCATACATATGAACTTCATCAAGGTTTAGTACCTCTTTACGAAGCTTCACATAGCGCTGAAGAAGATCTAAATGATCATGAATAGTACTAACTAGGTTTTCATAAACAGATTCAGGTATGTTATCACTGCTTAATGCAGCTTGTCTTGCAGATTCATAATTTCTTACCTTTGCACTGAAATTATCTTTCTTAACGGTTCCACTTAATGTACTAGCAAATGTATTCTTAAAATCACCATACGTTTTATATACGGCTTTAAATGCCTCTTCACGTACTCTACGGTCTTCGCTTTCTAAAAAGCGGATATAGCGGCCATGAGTAATTTCAACCTCTTCTCCGTTTTCATCTTTAATTGTCGGGAATGTTAAATCGGCATTGTTCAGCATTCCGAATGTATTACTTGCAGCGCCTAAGACATCTGATGCTTCTGCTAATAGCTCTTCTTTTTCAGCAGAAAGAACATGTGGACGTTGGCGATTGATTTCATCAAGAGCATGTTCATACAGCTTCAGTTCTTCTTTTTCTTCTAAAAATTGCTTTATCTTCTCTTCATCAATTGAAAGAATTTCAGGAACAATGTAAGAGCTTAAACTAGAAGCCTGTGTATATAAGCTTTTTGCACGATCATCTAGTGCCTGGTATTTGGAGTTTGTTGTGTCCTGGTCGTATCTCATATGTGCGTATGTATAAAGCTTTCCTAAACGCTCCATTACACCATCTTGATAAGAAAGTGCTTCATAGAGTGTATTGGCACTTTCACTTAGTTTTCCTTTGAATTCAGCCAACTTAGGTAAAGCTGCTTGTATTTCTTTGTACTCTTTTTCCCAAGCTTCATCTGTTTCAAAAATGTCCTCAAGTCTCCACGTGTCTTCTGTTTTTATTTCATTTCTAGAAGGTAATTTTTTCACTGCCGCTTGTTCTGACATACCATTTCCCCCTTTTAAATTAATGGCGTATGCGGAGCTTGTATTCATTGAGCTCATGAGTGTTAATGCCGTCATAATTGATAGCATTTTTTTCTTGTTCATACCCATCCCTCCCGAAGTTTTTTCTCCGCATGAGCCAATTAAAAATCTTTCCCAATATAATCGAAAGGATTTTCAGATGGATATGTTTGATTGTTACTACCTCTATCTTCACCCTGTGTAGCTTCTTTTGTCAAATAGTAAGCAGCTGCACCTACTCCAAGCATAGATGCCATAAATAAAACTGGATTACGTTTACGCTTTTTATTAAACATATGATCACCTCTTGTTGTTAATATCTCCCTTTTAATGTGTTCAAAAAAATAATTGCTATACATCATCCTCGTTTTAGCTCTTTCATTAACTCTTCATCCTGGTTTAGTAATTCATCAATAGTTATTACCCAATTAGTTGTCTGCTGTTTTATATATATATGGTGTTCTACCTTAGTGATAAAAGATAACTCTGAGAGCTTTTCAAGGTATTCATAAATAACTTGGGAATAGTGTACATTTATTTGTGGCAGAACCCGAACCGAGAGTAATCGATCTTTTACCTTTTTTTTGGTTCTTTCATAAATATAATGAAAGGTAAAGGTAGAGTTTAAAGGTACTTCATCAATAAACGTCATCACCCATCCTTGCCATACAAAGACAGGTGATTCTATTAAGTAGTTGAATTTAAGGGGTAGAAATGCGTGTGATGGAAGATAAAGAAGAGAAGTGTGCTTTGTTTGATATAGGAATTGATTTAGAGTACTGGCTTGCTTCGTAGTAAATGGAAAAGGCTTTAAGCGAAAAGTTCTAACTTTATGAAACCAATTTTCATAAAAATTTATGGGACAAAACTGCGGTTTTATTAACTGCGTAAACGATATTGTTTCTTTAGGAATAATTGACTGGTTGGCAAAAACAACTTGAGAAGAAAATGGGATGATAGTTCTTATAATGATAAACGCTTTTATATTAGAACAATAGGCATAGATCATAAGTGAGCCATCTTCCATTTTACTTGTAAAACGCCATTGAAACTGTGAGAGTTGAAATGATCTTTCTCCTGTTCTTTTGAGTAACTTCCCACCTAGAATCCATAGAAAAGGAATATTTGCTTTTTTATACATAACAGATCTCTTTTGAAGTATGTTTAAGTCAATTGGTGAGCATTGATACTCTATTGCTAGGGTTTGTTGATGATCGTTGATTAAAAGGTCTGGACGCTGCTTAATATCCGTTATAAAAGGTTCTAGTTCCACATGTATAACATTTTCATCTATTTGAAGCCAATCATATAATTCAAGCTTTCCTCTCATATGATACTGACTTTCAGGTCCTCCCTTACTAGACGGACAGTCAGAGTGCTTTTTATGAGCAAAGTGTGCTGATATGATTGAACCAATTTTTAAATCTAATTCGTTCTGACATTGAGGGCAAATAAAAGTGCTGTTTTCTCTTATCTTTCTTAACCTTTCAATTGTCCACTTTTTCTCTGCTACATTAAGTTGATTACCTCTTTGATCATTTGCTACAAACAAAAGCTTCCTCTCCTTTTTCTTTTTATTATCCACATAAAGAGAAATAGGACAAATCGTGAAAATTAAATTTTAGATCATAAAAAAAGAAAAAGCGCTGACCAATTAGGCAGCACTTCTTTCTAACTATAATAATGGCGACATAAGGCGTGCCGCTGATTCAAAAAGCTTTATAGCAAAAGACCGCTTCGCAAACTCTTCCATAATGATTTCTCTCGATAGATCAATATCATTCATATAGGCATCTACAAGTTTTTGTGTACTTCCAGTTCTATATAGAAATGCATTTACCTCGAAATTCAAGTGAAAGCTTCTCATGTCCATGTTCGCTGTTCCAATGGATGCAAGTTCATAGTCAACAATAACAATTTTACTGTGTAAAAATCCTTTTTTATACTCGTATACTTTAACACCTGCATCTAGTAGCTCTGGGAAATAAGATCTTGAAGCATGGTAAACAATCTTTTTATCGGGACGTTCAGGTACTAGCAGTCTTACGTCAATTCCGCTCAGTGCAGCCACCTTTAAAGCCGTTAGAATATCTTCATCAGGAATAAAATATGGAGATGCGATCCAGATTGACTCTTTGGCAGAAATAATCATCGAGAAGAATAAATTTTTAATAACATCCCACTTATTATCAGGACCACCGGCAATTAACTGAACTCCACCCGTTTCTTCCAAATCATCAGAGTTAGAGCTTAAGTAAGATTGAAACAACAGCTTTTTGTCTGTCATATAATACCAATCCTGCAAAAAGATCATTTGTAGAGTTCGAACAGCTTCACCCTTAATTAAAAGGTGGGTGTCACGCCAATATCCAAAGTAAGTATCCTTACCTAAGTATTCATCGCCAACATTTAAACCACCGACAAAACCCACTTCCCCATCTATAACAATAATTTTTCGATGGTTACGAAAATTAATTTTATTATTCAAAAAAGGAATCCGAACAGGCAGAAACGGAACCATTTCAATCCCAGCTTTCCCCATACTTCTAATGTATTCCTTGGAAAGCTTCCAACTTCCAACCGCATCATATAAAAACCTAACTTCAACACCCTCTCGAGCTTTTTCAATTAAAAGGTTTTTCAATTCATTTCCGACCTGATCATGACGGACAATATAATACTCAAGATGAATATGATGCTTGGCTTTTTTCAACTCACGAAAGATATGATCAAATGTTTCAATACCATCTGTTAAAGCCTTTGTTTTTGTAGCAAATGATATAGGACTATGTCCTAAACGATGGGCTAGTTTAAACAATAATTGCTGATGATTACCCATTCGATTGATTTTATCTTGATATGAATGATGGTTACCCTCAATTTCTAAAAATGCTTTTTCATCCAACAGCGCTTTTTTATCAAATAGACGTCTTTTCCTTATATTTCTTCCAAAAAATAAATAAAAGAAAAATCCAACTAATGGAAAACCACCTAAAACAACCAACCATGTAATAGTATGAGACGGATGTCTATTTTCAAGGAAGATCACAACACATATAAAGATAATTGAGAGTGTAAAAAGAACACTTACAGAACCAACAATCCAATCTCCCCAAAGACTTTTCGTTATTAAGATAATGGAAGCAATTAATGTGACAAATAATAGTATTCTGAATGTAAACTTCATTAGTTTCACCTGACTTATTTTTAGTCTTACTTCCCTTCATTCAAAAAAACGAAACATTGAGTCATCCTTTTGTCTTCACATGTCTCACTATTTTGTTACTTCGGCCTTGTTTTTACCCAAGAAAAGAACATATTTTTTACAATGAATAAAAAAAACCGATTTACATGAAATCGGTCTCTCCCAACTTTGATCTATTATGAAAAATGTTTTCTTATCACATTTAATGCATAGTCTTTTGCAATTAAGTTACCATATTCCTCAAGTCGATGAATGGTTACTCTTGATTCTTGTCCATATTCAAGTAGAATACTCAATGTATTCTCAATTTCCTCATCACTCACTTCGTCTTCAAACTCAACAAATAAATAGTAATTTTGGTCGAGTGAGAATAAGTGATTCGTCATTCCTGAAAGAGATGAATACTTAGACAAAGAAATAATATTTTCTAAATCATTAAACTTTAAGACAAACTGAAGCTGTTGTTCCAATTCTTCAATTTGATCTTCCTGTGAATCATTCGACTTATTAAAATGATGATCTAACAATGATTCTATATTTTCATCCACCGGGATTTCTTTAAGTTTATCGTCAGAAATAGGAAGCTCTAGCTTTTGTCCGTCTTTAGACACTTGAGCTTTCGTTACGATTACCTCAAGCCCTTTATCTAGTGCTTGAACTTGGATCCAAAGTGGACCTTCAACCATAAATTCTTCTTCTTCATGAACTTCATCCATCATTTCCCAGAAAAGTTCCTCACTTCGATCACGGTTATACCAGATTTCATCGCGATCAAAACCACGCTCTTCTATATCTAAATATGAGATATAAAACTTTACAGTATTCTCGTTTATACGTTCAATCTCCATTACTCAACCTTCCCTTCTATATAAGATGTTGAAGGGACAACCCCCCTCAGGGTAGTTGTACTTTACTACACTTTACCCAAATTTTCAACTATTTAACCGTGGGTAAAGGGAAAGTGTAAATATCCTCCAAAAAAAGCTAGAAAATCTTCACACTAGTGCTTTAGAACCTTCAATTATGAAAGAATCTTGTACTCCTATTTTATGATAAAAAGTACTTAAATGAAATAAAAAAACTCCGAATTTTCAAAAACAGTTATTTTACCTATATGATTCTACAAGCATATCTTATGAATGTTTTCATATAATTGTACGAGCATTAGAAAAGCGAAAGGCGCTAAGTTTTCGGCGACAAGCATAAGGGGAATAGGAATGGAAGGTGTTCTCTGCCTTCAATTCCTATTTGACTTATGACCTCGAGGCAGTCAAAAACGCGATGTCAATCGCAATGACTGCACTTGCACGTCCTGTGCTTCGACGATGGCGCCTGAAGCTAGACACCAAAAAAAATTACAAACTTCTATACTTTTTCTGCTGAAAAGAGGGTATTAACTATGGAACAAGATTTTCTTTTATCACTTCTCATGATCATAGGTATCGATCTAGTACTTGGTGCTGACAACGCTGTAGTCATTGCTTTAGCCTGTCGTAACTTACCCGTTTTGCAACGAAATAAAGCAATCATTTTAGGAACCATGCTCGCAATTGTATTTCGAATTTTCATTACTTTAATAGCTGTTTATTTGTTGAAAATACCTTTTTTACAACTGGTTGGCGGGGTTTTCCTACTTTATATTGCCTACAATTTGATTGCAGGTAAAGAAGATGACACAAGCAAAATCAAAAGTCATCCGTCACTATGGAGAGCCATCAAAACAATCGTTATTGCTGATTTATTAATGGGATTTGATAATGTTTTAGCAGTTGCTGGAGCAGCACAGGGTCATATGTTACTAGTAGCAATGGGGTTATTTATTTCAATACCTATTATTATTTGGGGAAGTAAAATAATCCTCGTCCTATTAACAAAGTATCCATTCCTTGTTTATATTGGTGGCGGTCTGCTTGCCTTTACTTCAGGGAAAATGATTGTAGAAGAACCGAAACTACAGGGAATCTTCTATTCACACCCAATGCTTGAAATGAGCATACCTTATATGACAGCCTCATTTATTATATTAGCAGGTGTTCTGTACCACCAAATGATCAACTTTCAGACTGCTCGCAAGGATTAACAAAGATTCACTAAATAATATAACAAACAAAGAGGCAAATGATTTGCCTCTTCAGTTTTCATATTTAATTAACTAAGCGCTGTGCTTCTTGTAGTTGATATGTGCGAACACGGCGTGGAAGAAAACGACGGATTTCATCTTCATTATATCCAACTTGTAATCTCTTCTCATCGATTATAATCGGACGGCGAAGAAGTCCTGGATTTTCTTGAATTAAATTATATAAATCTTGTAAAGGCATAGTTTCTAAGTTGATATTTAGCTTTTGAAAGATTTTAGAACGAGTAGAAATAATTTCATCCGTTCCATCCTCTGTCATTCTTAAAATTTCTTTAATTTCTTGAATGCTTAAAGGCTCAGAAAAAATATTTCTTTCAACATATGCAATTTCGTGCTCTTCTAACCATGCTTTTGCTTTTCTACATGAAGTACAACTAGGTGATGTATACAATGTAACCATGAACATTCACTCCTCTAAATATAGAATGAGTTAAAACTAAAACGTCTATATAATTAAAATTACTTTAAATAAGAATTACTAAATTGATTATACTATAAAAAAGTAAGTATGGATATAGATATTACGTTAAAAGTATGACAAAACGATTACAATCCTTAAAAAAGCTAGGAAAACTCTTGATATGTAGTGACTTAATATGGATAAGTTGTAATTATATCCATCCATATAAGTCAGAAAACCCATTCTCAATTAACTTAACTCATCGAAAATGTTATGTTTATTTTCCTCATCCATTGATAATACTTCATGAACAGGTTGATAAGATTCACCATATAATTCTTTATCTTTAAATGTATGAATAAGTTTATATGTTCTTTGCATTGCCTGAAATATTGTTTCCTCTGATTCATCATTTGGAGCCCAGTAAAGAATCTCTAATTTATTTACTTCATTTGTTGCAAGAGATCTTCTTTCATATCCGATTGTATTAGCATGTTTAAACCCTTGTCTTTGATAAAACTTAAGCCTTTTTGCTGTATCGGTATCTTCATAATTCACCGGTTCAACTTCGAGGATAATTGGTTTGTTTTTTTTCTTTAATTTATCAATTAGTTTGCTGCCTAGACCTTCTCCTCTTGCATCTTTTGATACAAATAGGTAATCAATGAAGATAAAATCATCTAGCTCAGCATACATCAAGACATGCTTTTTTCCTTCATCTTTATGGTAAATGTCACCTTTTTCTTCTAGTAAGGCCTCTATGTGATCTTTAGACTTCATCTCTTCGATGGGAAAATACTGATTTAACTTTTCATACCAGTTCATTTTTCTGCTCCTATCACCATTTAATAAATTCTCCCATAATTATCTATACCCTTCTTTTTTTTTATTAAACATATAAATTGTAGAACCTAACCTTCTGTACCCCTTTGTTAGTGTATGCATTTATGTAGATGTCGAATATAGGAAAAAATTTTTTAGCGAATGATGGTTGATTTGTACTTATTGAAGATTAAAGGACCAGCAAATCAATTCCATGTGGTTTAATTCAAGGACAAACCTACATATAAACAAAAAAAGACCATCAAACAGTCTACAATTTGATGGTCTTTTCATATTACATTATTGTGCCCTAGATAACGTAACCTATCTAGGCAGTCTCTCGATAATTATTTAGTACCATTTTCTTTTTGGTATTTTTCAAATTCAGCTTTTGAACACATAACAAAGTGTCCTGGCTTTACTTCTCTGAATTCAACCTCTTCGTCAGGTTTATAATTGTGCTGACTTGGGTCATAGGTTTTTCTCACACGAGTGCGTTCATAATCTGGATCCGGTAGAGGGATTGCAGATAATAAAGACTGTGTGTAAGGATGAATTGGGTTATTATATAGCTCATCAGCTGTTGCTAGCTCAACTAGTCTACCGAAATACATAACCCCAATACGGTCGCTTATATATTTAACCATTGATAAATCATGGGCAATAAATAAGTATGTTAATCCTTTATCCTTTTGAAGCTTTTTCATTAAGTTTACAACCTGAGCTTGAATAGATACGTCCAAAGCAGAGATCGGCTCATCGGCAATGATGAAATCAGGATCAACTGCTAGAGCGCGAGCAATTCCGATACGCTGACGTTGTCCACCACTGAATTCATGTGGATAACGGTTAGCATGCTCACGGTTTAAACCAACCGTTTCTAAAAGCTCGTAAACCTTTTCCATACGCTCTTTTTTCGTTTTAGCAAGACCATGAATGTCAATTCCTTCAGCAATAACATCAGAAACTTTCATACGTGGATTTAACGATGCATATGGATCTTGGAAAATCATCTGCATTTTACGGTTAAAAGCTTTTAATTCTTCTTTTGATTTCTTTCCATGAACGTTGACGCCATCATAAAGAACCTCTCCACCAGTCGCATCGTACAATCGAATAATTGTACGACCTGTTGTAGATTTTCCACAACCGGATTCCCCTACAAGACCAAGTGTTTCTCCTTTATAAATATCAAAAGAGATATTATCAACAGCCTTTACTTCATTCGGCTTATCAACATTAAAATATTGCTTCAAATTCTTAATTTCAAGTAATTTCTTTTCTGCCATTTATTTTCCCTCCTTGTTTCCAGGGAACTGACGTCTACGGCGTTGAACAGCTATAGGTGGCTCAACTTTAGGCGCATCTGGGTGCAACAACCATGTTGCAGCATAATGTGTAGGTGATACTTGATACATCGGTGGCTGTTGTTCTAAATCAATTTGCATAGCATATTCATTACGAGCAGCAAATGCATCACCAACAGGTGGATTTAAAAGGTCAGGTGGTGTACCTGGGATTGCATATAATTCTGCGTCTTCTGAATCAAGACTTGGCATTGAACTGATAAGTCCCCATGTGTATGGATGCTGTGGATTATAAAATACTTCATCCACTGTCCCAATCTCCACAATTTTTCCTCCATACATTACAGCCACTCGGTCAGCAACATTTGCTACTACACCAAGGTCATGAGTGATGAAAACTATGGACGTATCAATTTTCTTTTGAAGATCCTTCATTAATTCAAGTATTTGTGCTTGAATTGTAACATCTAGAGCAGTTGTCGGCTCATCGGCAATCAAAACCTTTGGATTACAAGCTAGAGCAATTGCAATTACTACCCTTTGTCTCATACCACCTGAAAATTGGTGAGGATATTGGTTGAAACGCTCTTCTGGTTGCGGAATTCCTACTAAACGTAATAAATCTATTGCACGTTCTCTTGCTGCCGATTTACTTAGGTTTTGGTGCTTTGTAATCGGCTCCACAATTTGTTTTCCAACCTTCATTGTTGGATTTAACGATGTCATTGGATCTTGAAAGATCATTGAAATATCTTTACCACGAATTTTTTGCATTGCTTTATTAGGAAGCTTTGCTAAATCTTTTCCATCAAATAAAATTTCACCTTTTTTAATTTCTGAATTAGATTCAGGTAAAAGGCGCATAATTGATTTTGTTGTAACTGATTTTCCTGATCCGGATTCACCAACGATTGCAAGAGTTTCCCCTTTGAATAGGTCAAAGTTTACACCTCGAATCGCCTGAACCTCTCCTCCAAATGTGTGGAAGGAAATGTGTAGATCCTTCACTTCTAATATTTTTTCCATGAACTATTCACCTACCTTTTAGTCGCGCATTTTTGGATCTAATGCATCACGTAGTCCGTCAGCAATCATGTTGAAACATACCATAATTAAACTGATGACAATCGCTGGGAACAACATTTGATAAGGATATAAACGTAATGTTCTAAAACCAGAATCAATTAATGTTCCTAAAGATGCTAAAGGATCTTGTAATCCCAATCCAATAAAGCTTAAGAATGCTTCGAAAAAGATTGCACTTGGAATCGTAAACATTGTATTGATAATAATGACTCCCACTAAGTTAGGAAGTAAATGTTTTAAAATGATTTTTGAATGACCGGCACCTAATGTACGTGATGCTAAAACGAACTCTTGGTTCTTAAACTTAAGAACTTGACCACGAACAACCCTCGCCATACCTACCCAACCTGTAATGGTCAAGGCAATTGTAATCGATACTATACCTGGTTCGAGCACTATGATCATCAAGATAACAACAACGAGGTTCGGAATACCTACTAATATCTCAATTATACGTTGCATAACAGTATCAACTTTGCCGCCAAAGTAACCCGAAATGGCACCATAAGCGACACCAATAATCATATCAATCACTGCAGCTAATACAGCAATATATAATGATACTTGAGTACCCTTCCAAACACGCGTGAAAATATCACGCCCAAGGCTATCTGTGCCAAACCAATAATATTCTTCTGTTGCATTCTTTAATTCATATGCGTTGTATTCTTCGCCATTCTTTTTTGTAAGTGTACCATCAAAAGGAAGCCAGCTAATATCTTCTAGGCCTTGTACTCTTGGTGGTAAGTTTGCATGTGTTGCAGTTTGAGTACTGTAATCATAATCATTTAAGAAAGGTCCAACTAAAGAAAGAATAGTTAACAAGATAAGTACAACCAAGCTTATAATAGCGGCAGTATTTTTTCTTACACGTAACCATGCATCCTGCCAATAAGTCAAACTGGGCTTTGAAATTTCTTCACTAGCTGAAGCATCAATATTAGCGGGTTGAAACAATTCTTTTGAAATTTCTTTTTCATGCTGTGACATTACTTCTTACCTCCCGCTAAACGAATTCGTGGATCAATTAGACCGTACAATAAGTCAACAACTAAGATAACGACAATAAACAATGCAGCGAATAAAATGGTTGTTCCCATAATAACTGGGTAGTCATTAACGTTAACTGATTTAACAAATTGTTCCCCTAATCCAGGAATACCAAAGATTTGTTCAATTACTAATGATCCTGTCATTAAACTTACTGTTAATGGCCCTAATACTGTAATAACAGGAATTAACGCATTACGTAAACCATGTTTAAAGGCAACCTCGAAAGCGGAAGCTCCTTTTGCTTTAGCAAGGGTAATATAATCAGAACCTAAAACCTCAATCATTTCTGTTCTCATGAAACGAGCAGCAATTGAAATCGGGAACATGGATAAAGCAATCGTAGGTAGAACTGTATATTCTGGCCCACGCCAGAAAGCTACAGGAAACCACCCTAATTTAACTCCGATATAATATTGAAGTAAACCAGCAAATACGAAAGAAGGAATCGACTTACCTATAACGGCTATAAATGTAGCGCTATAATCAACCCATGTATTTTGGCGGAGCGCCCCAATTACTCCAAGAATAATACCAATAATTGTTCCAAATAGCATAGCCTGGAAACCTAATAAAGCAGATGGTCCAATACGATCCATTAAAATATCTGTTACATTGGCATTATTGAATTGGAAAGATACACCTAAATCACCTTTTGCTAAATTTGCCATATACGTTAAGTACTGTACCGGCACAGGCTCATCCAATCCATACTTGTCTTTCATGATTGTTAACTGTGCTTCTGATAACTTACCTGCATTAGTAAAGGGAGTACCAGGGATTAATTTCATGAGGAAAAAAGTAAATGTGGCAATTAAAATCAGGG
Organism: Bacillus sp. AFS040349; assembly: GCF_002577655.1. Taxonomy (NCBI): domain Bacteria; kingdom Bacillati; phylum Bacillota; class Bacilli; order Caryophanales; family Bacillaceae; genus Bacillus; species Bacillus sp. AFS040349. The sequence goes on from NZ_NUMC01000105.1 coordinate 33,591, forward strand.
TAACGAGCATATAAAATACACGCTGGGAAATATACTTAACCATCAATAAGCACCTCCTAAGAAAACTAAATTTTCAACATTTTTCGACAATTCTTATACAGGGAAAAAGAGAGTATATCACCTATACTCTCTTCAACCCGTTAAATTATACCGACTTTAGGCCTTTTCGTAAACTATAAGACACCGACTCCCCAGGTGGTATTTTCACCCATTAAGAAAGAAGTATAGTATTACTGGATAAAATTATTTAATTTTAACCCACTTATAGCTGTACTCAGGACCAATAAAGTGATATGTGAAGCCTTCTACTTTATCTGCTACAAGAACGTTTGATGAACGTTGGTAAACCGGTGCAAGTGCTGCATCTTCTTCAAGAAGAATTTTCTCTGCTTGTTGAAGTGCTTCAAAGCGCTTAGCAGGCTCAGTAGCATAAGTGTATTGAGCATCTTCTAACAATTTGTCATATTGCTCGTTAGAATACGCCATTTTGTTGTTTCCACCTTCAGTGATCCATAAATCAGAGAAAGAAATCGCATCTTGATAGTCTGGACCCCATCCAGCAAATTGTAAATCATAATCCATTTTCACGTCACGGTCTAAACGTACGCTGAATGGAACAGATTGAACATCAACAGTTAAACCTGGAAGGTTTTTCTCTAATTGATCTTTAATATAAGCATCTGTTTTCTTAGAAGTTTCAGTGTCTCCACCAAGGTATACTAATTCAACAGAGTCAGTACCAAGTTCTTTTAAACCTTGCTCCCAAAGCTTTTTAGCTTCTTCAACATTGTAAGTTAAAAGATCGCCATTTGCTTCACGGAAATCTTCACCAGTGTCAGGGTGGTTAACGAAACCAGCTGGAACTGCATAGTTTGCAGGTACAGAACCGTTATTTAAAATGCTTGTTGCTAAATCTTCTTTGTTAAACGCAGTTGCAATCGCACGACGAATGTTTTCGTTTGCTAATGCTTCATTTTGTTGATTCATTTTGATCCAGAAGATTGTTGGCTCTAACCATTTAACAAGGTTAGGGTCACCTTCATATTGTGGTACGATATCTGATGCTAATTTACCAGTGATATCTGCTTCGCCAGTTTCGTAAGCGTTAGCAGAAGCTTGTGGATCTTTTAATACGTTGTATTGAATTGTTTCTAAAGATACTGTTTCAGCATCCCAATACTCAGTATTTTTTTCCATTGTCCATTCTGTAGCAGTTGTTCCACCCCAGTTTGTCATAACAAATGGACCATTATAAACTAATGTATCTTGAGAAGTTGCATATTTATCGCCTTGCTCCTCAACAAACTTTCTGTTTTGAGGATAGAAAGTACCAAATGCCATTAAAGATTCGAAATATGGTACTGGTTTTTCTAGAGTAATTTCAAGAGTTTTTTCGTCAATAGCTTTAACACCTAAAGTGTTAAGATCTACTTCTTTACCTGCCGCAGCAGCTTCAGTAATTTCTTTTGCTCCTTTGATTTTTCCTTCCATCATGTAAGGACCATAAGGAGAAGCAGTTGCTGGGTCAATCGCACGTTGCCATGCAAATACGAAGTCATCTGCCGTAACAGCATCTCCGTTTGACCATTTAGCATCTTTTAATTTAACAGTGTAAACAAGTCCATCTTCACTAACTTCCGGCTCACCATCAGCCATACCAGGAACAGGATTTTGATCTTGGTCTAAACGGTATAACCCTTCCATAGTATTAGCTAAAGCTGTAAAACTCGCAGAGTCTTGTGCCATAACGCTATCCATAGATGGAATTTCAGATGTTTCTAAAACCTTTAGTTCTTGCGCTACTGTTTCTTCAGCCGTATCTTTGTCGCCTTCAGTCTCAGTAGTTGTGTCACCACCGCCGTTACATGCTGCTAAGAACATGCTAAGTACTAGCGATAATGCTAAAAGTAGAAAAAATTTCGACTTTTTCACAAATTTGACCTCCCTTTTTTTAATACAAGTTTGCTTTACAGAGATTATTATACAAGTATTCAAACAATTGTGCATTTACTTTTTTAATAAAATTTACAGAAATGCAATAATAGTAAAGAAAATCGAATAAAAAATAGGTACATATACCTATGTATTTCATAAGAATTTTCTTAATCTTTTTAACATTTTTTGTAACAACACTTTAACGCGTTGACTTGTAAAGGGTTACATTATCTCACACACTTTTTTGGAGAATGTGTAAATTTTTTAATTTAACTTTTAACATTTTTCATGAAAATTTCTACTAATACTTTGTCTACTATAATAATTTCTCGACTTTTTCCCTTCCCCCTTTCTTCTGATATAATAATCGTTATGAAATTGTAGAAAAGAGTGAAGAACATGCCCGATAAAAAATCGTTTACGCTTGTTATTGTGTCTTTAATTTTGTCAATCTTACTATCGTTTTTTATTTACCAGAAATTGACGTTGCTTTCATTTATTAATATTTCTTTTTTCTTTGGAGCTGGCTTGCTTTTTATTGCCTTCTTAACACTTACTGTTAAAGGGGGATTCTTTGATGGAATAACATATGGATTTAGAAGAATGTTTGTATCAAAAGGAAAAGAATTATCAAAGCAAGAGGTAGATGAAATGACTCCTGTTTCGGAGCTGCTCACATTTAACCACTCCCCGTTTTTAATTAGTGGGATTATCGTAACTGTGATTATGACCCTAGCAACAATCCTTTATTATTTATAGAAACCATTTGCAAAGAAGAAAATCTTTACTTATAATAAGGAAAAAATAATTGGCTTTGAAAAAGAGTAGTACATATTAGGAGCATTTAAAGAGAGCCTGTGGCTGGTGGAAACAGGTAATGACCGATATGGAATGGACTTTTGAGCTTCTGTACAGAAAGTTAGTACGTACAGACGTTTTCTGCGTTAAAGATTAAGTGATTTCTACTATAGAAATAAGTAGGGTGGCACCGCGGTCCATCGTCCCTATCAATGGGACGAGTGGGCCTTTTTGTATGTTCCAAAAGAAGTGTGGCCAGCTTATCAAATACATGTTCACTATTTAGGAGGAAAACAAATGAAAACAATTTTTTCAGGAATTCAGCCTAGCGGCTCAGTAACGTTAGGAAATTACATTGGGGCATTACGACAATTTGTTGATTTACAGGATGAATACAATTGTTATTTTTGTATAGTCGATCAACATGCAATTACTGTTCCTCAGGATCGATTAGCTCTTCGTAAAAACATTCGTAGTCTCGCAGCCCTTTACCTTGCTGTTGGGCTTGACCCAGAAAAAGTAACATTATTTATTCAATCAGAGGTTCCTGCCCATGCCCAAGCTGGATGGATGTTACAATGTGTTGCCTATATCGGCGAACTTGAAAGAATGACTCAATTCAAGGACAAATCTCATGGGAAAGAAGCAGTTGTTGCTGGATTGCTCACATATCCACCACTAATGGCAGGAGATATTCTTTTATATAATACAGACCTAGTCCCAGTTGGTGAGGATCAAAAGCAGCATCTGGAATTAACAAGAGATATAGCGGAGCGCTTTAATAAGAAATACAACGATATTTTCACCGTTCCGGAAGTTCGTATTCCAAAAGTAGGTGCCCGTGTAATGTCACTCGCCGATCCTACAAAAAAAATGAGTAAATCAGATCCGAATCAAAAAGCATTTATTACTTTATTAGACGACCCAAAACAAATTGAGAAAAAGATTAAAAGTGCAGTAACGGATTCAGAAGGTATCGTCAAATATGATAAAGAAAATAAACCAGGTATCTCTAACTTATTATCAATTTATTGCATCTTTACGAATGAATCAATTGAAGAAATTGAAGCTCGTTACGAAGGAAAAGGATACGGAGACTTTAAAGCGGATGTTGCAAATGTAGTAGTTAATACACTTACACCTATTCAGGAAAAATACCATCAATTAATGGAATCAGAAGAATTAGATCAGATATTAGACAGAGGTGCGGAAAAGGCAAATGCCGTTGCAAGCAAAATGATTAAGAAAATGGAGAATGCAATGGGACTTGGTCGTAAGCGAAAATAAACATAAATGAAAAAACGATGTGTAAATGTTTTGGTTACATTCTCACATCGTTTTTTTATATGTAGCTCGTCCACTTTAATTAACTTTTGATTCATGTTCCATATCCCAGAGCTTCTCAAAGAAAGGTTGTCCTTTAATTAATCGCTCACATAACTGGATATGCTTTGGAGACCATCCATGTATCGTTTCTTCATATAATTGTCTCCATACTTCATCAAACTCTCGTTGCTGGATATCCTCATATTTCGTTGGATTCCATTCAGTATACCAATACTTTACCTCTGCGGCATTTTTAGTTGCTTGTAACTGATCAAGTGCCATAAATAATAATTGCTTTAATTGGCGCTCTTTTCTTGTTAACCCTCTCATATGTTGAGGTGCTAACGATAAAATGTGATATTCTTTTTCATCTTCTTCACTTAACATTTCAATTGAATACTCTTCAGGCTCAATATCCTTTACCATTTCAAATACTAGTTGTTCCTGTCTTGGAATGATTCGGCTTTTGCGAATAGGAATTGTATAACCAATTGTGTCAACTGCAAGAATACCAATTCCATCTGTAACAACAAAACAATAATCCAACTGTATTCTTTCATGATTTTTACGAATATAAGCCTTTTGGAAAATATCTTTTAGTAGACCAGGTGGTAACTCCGCTAAGTTGTTTTCTATGTAGTCAAAAAGTAAGGAATTAACCTTTAATAGGGGAACCTGATCAAGAAGTTCAACACTGTCATCCTTTCTCCATTCATGAAAATGACAGACGTTGTACCCGTTCTCTTCACCTTCAAACCAATTTACCCAAACATCATGAAGAAATAACATTTTTTGACCCCTCACTTCAGTACCATTTGTCAAACAGTATAGGCAAATTTTAGATAAATTATTCCAATCATTGAAGAATATGCTTGATTTTATTATGCAAGGTTGTCCTACTTAAAATATATGTTGTGAATTGTAAGAGAATGTTACTTTTCACAACATTAAAGGGTTTTTTATTCAATAAAATCCTCAGCTTTAATCCCTAAAAGTGCTTTTGTCGCCTTGTTCGTTTTCTCCATATAATTCTTCACTAGATGATAACCTACTGCATACCCTAGCATTTTGGGATAAAAACCAGTTCCAAACATAAGCTGTGTAAACTTTTGATCTTGCCGAGTCGTTTTTTTCTGGGGCAAAATTATTCTTTCTAAGAAACGATCGCATTGATCAGGATGATAAAGCTTCGTCCATTCTGCTACCGCCTCTTCACCGAGTTTTTCACGAACGGCATTTTCTGCTAATCCTTCCATTATCATTGTATCTATAATCGTAAAATCCTTTTCAGGTTTTGTAATAGCTGCCAAACGACAAACATGATGATATTCATGAGTTAGCAATGACTTTATATCTTCTTTTTTCACATCTTGTGATAAAAATAAAAATAACTTATCATGAAAAGCTAATCCAGATCGGCCTCTATACTCCATCTCTATTTTCCTGTTATGAACATCAACTGGAAACACAAAAATAGGGACACTAGGTCCGTTCCATTCGCTTTTTAACTTCTTTTTTTCATCATTGATGAAATGTAATAGTCGTTTATCCTTTATAACATCAATCCAATCCTGGCTAGCTGGAGATCTTTTATACATACCAAAAGAATGGAGATAGTTTGAAATGTCCCGTGCATTTATTTTAGAGAAGTAAGGTGTTAGTTTCTCACAAATTTCATATTGGTTTGGGGTTGTTTCTAACCACTCTGTAGTATTAATAACACTCATTTTGTTTCATCACTCCTTCCCTCTTTAGTTTATGAATTGAAGGAAGGACTGTTCTTACTTTTGGAGATTACGGGGATATCAATATGCAAAAAGCCAAATCAAATTTGATTTGGCTTTTTTATGTTATGCTTGATATTTTTTAAAGATAATCGTAGCATTGTGGCCACCGAAACCTAATGAGTTGCTCAATGCTGTATTGATTTCTTGTTTACGTGCTTCGTTTGGAACATAGTCCAGGTCACAATCAGGATCTGGAGTTTGTAAATTGATTGTTGGTGGTAGAATTCCTTCTTTAATAGCGAGAATACTAAAAATAGCTTCTACACCACCAGCAGCACCTAATAGATGTCCAGTCATTGACTTAGTTGAACTGATTGCAAGCTTATTCGCGTGTTCACCGAATACTTCCTTAATAGCTAATGTTTCAAACTTATCATTATAAGGAGTACTTGTACCATGTGCATTAATATAATCAATTTCATTTGCGTTTAGGCCACTGCGTTCAATTGCCATTTTCATTGCTCTTGAACCACCTTCACCGTTTGGAGCAGGTGCTGTAATATGATAAGCATCACCCGTTGCGCCATACCCAACAATTTCAGCATAAATAGTTGCACCACGTGCTAGCGCATGCTCTAATTCTTCAAGAACAATAATCCCAGCACCTTCCCCCATAACAAAGCCATCGCGATCTTTATCAAATGGACGGCTTGCTGTTTTAGGATCTGGATTTGTAGATAATGCCTTGTTCGCAGTAAAGCCTGCAAATGACATTTCAGTTAAAGGAGCCTCTGCCCCACCAGTGATCATCACATCCGCTTCTCCACGCTCGATAACACGGTAAGCATCTCCAATAGAATTTGTTCCGGTTGCACAAGCTGTTACTGTACAAGAGTTAAATCCTTTGGCACCTAATGCGATTGAAACCTGACCTGTAGCCATATCAGGTATTAGCATCGGTACGAAAAATGGACTAACACGTCTTGGTCCCTTTTCTAATAACGTTCTATATTGCTGTTCAAATGTTTCCATTCCGCCAATACCAGAACCAATCCAAACTCCAACACGTGGAGCGATTTCGTCTGTTATTTCTAAATTCGCATCCTTTACAGCCATAAATGATGCTGCAACAGCATATTGTGTGAAACGATCCATTTTACGCGCTTCTTTTTTATCCATAAATTGCTCAACATCAAAATCCTTCAATTCTGCAGCAACTTTAGCTGGATATGGTTCAGAATCAATTCTTGTTATTGGACCAACTCCTGATACTCCATTGATCGCATTTTGCCACGATGTTTGCACATCATTCCCAATTGGAGTTAAAGCTCCTAACCCAGTTACCACTACTCGCTTTTTTTCCATAATGATGACACCTCACCTTTGAGAGAATTTATTTATTTAATTGTTTCTATTGTTGTTCGACATATTTCGGGGAGTGACAGGCACTCCAACACCCGTCCCGGGCACCTACTTACCCCAACGAAGAGCAATTGCTCCCCATGTTAGTCCGCCGCCGAAGCCTACCATAACAATTAGGTCTCCGTCTTTAATCTTTCCTGCTTCTAGTTCTTCTACTAGAGAAATAGGGATAGATGCAGCAGAAGTGTTGCCATATTTGTTAACTGTTTTAGACATTTTTTCTTCAGGTAACTCAAGACGTTCACGAGCTGCTTCCATGATACGGATATTTGCTTGGTGTGGGATTAAGAAATCAACATCTTCTTTTGTTAATCCTGCTTTTTCCAAAACGTTAACACTAGACTCGCCCATTTGCCTTACAGCAAACTTAAACACTTCACGGCCATTCATGATGATATATTCATCTTGATATAAGTGCTTTCCACCTGTTCCATCAGCCCCTAGCTCAAAGGATAATATCCCTTTTCCTTCACTAACAGGTCCAATGACAGCCGCTCCAGCTCCATCCCCGAAAAGTACCGCTGTATTACGATCATCCCAATCTGTAATTTTCGAAAGCTTCTCAACACCTACAACTAATACATGCTTATAAGCTCCGGATTCAATAAACTGTTTAGCTGTAACCATCCCATACATAAAACCAGCACATGCTGCACTAATATCCATTGCCGCAGCTTTCTTTGCTCCTAATGATTCCTGTAGCATACATGCTACAGATGGAAAGGGCTGATCTGGTGTTACTGTCGCAACCAAAATTAAATCTAAATCTTCAGCTGCAATACCAGCATCCTTTAATGCTTTCTCTGCAGCAAATTTAGCCATATGAGAAGTATCAACTGAATCATCAGCAATGCGACGTTCCTCAATTCCCGTTCTCGTTCTTATCCATTCATCTGATGTATCCATGATTTTCTCTAAATCAGCATTTGTAACAACTTTTTCAGGTGTGTATCGTCCGATACCAATAATCCCTGCGTTCATTTGTGCAGCCCCTTTATCTTTTAATAAATAGTAAAAAAGTGAATTTATTTTATTTAAATTTATATCAAATGTTATGACTTGGTACTAATTTTATCTTATTCAAAAATTTTTTTCAATATGAATGTTTTGGTTCACGAGTCTAGAACCCGTCTTGATCACATTCATAAAATATTACTACCTGGACCCGACACTAAACTTTCTAAGGAGGTGTTAAGATGGAATATAATGAAACATTTTCTGAAGAAACCTCTCATGATTTAGATGATCAAATAACCAAAGCCGATGAAAACAAAGAGAAGAACACCGTTTCAACAGATAAATTCACTCAACTCATGTTCGGAAATAGAGTTCCAAAAAGACTTCAACATTCCTTGCATCAAGAAGAAGAACAAGAAAACAAAAAAGAAGATGTAAACTATTTTACTTTAATGGGGCAAATAGATGATATTATGGTTTCTCTTGAAAACCTTAAACCAGTTTTAAAGGAATTATCCCCTATTATGGATTTTTTAAAAAAGAAGAAATGATTTTCTAAACAAGAAAAAGCTGCCAATGGCAGCTTTTATTGTGCATCCTTCTTTCCTAATTCGTACGCTTCTCCCATAACCTTCGTAAATAACTCAAGCATAGGTTGAATTGTTTCCATCGATAAGTCAATCCCTGAACCTTCTAATTTTTGCTTAGCCTCAGGTAAATATTTCATTGCAATCTGCATAAATTCCATCGTTTTTGGATGCTGTTCCATTCTTACTCACTCCTTCTTATTCTCTAGTATTATCATATAATGCATGATCTTGTATGTATAGAAACATGCTTACAATTGATTAGGTAAGAGCCCACTTTCCTTGTATTCCTCAATAGATTCTTGAAGATCTGTTTGAAAGCTTTTTTCCACTAAGGGGCTAAATTTCCCCATTGAGATAACACCATCTTGGAAATCATAAAATAATTCTCCACTTTCTAGTTCTCCGCTATCAAAACTTTTTGCAACAAGCTCATATAAAACATCCACATGTTGAACTGTACTTGTGAGAACTGTTCCTTTCCCTAAATCAGATTGATCGGATACAAATCCAATTGCATACAAGCCCTCTTCCTTTAGACGCTCAATGACGGAAATATTATAACCATCTCCTGCAACATAAACAATGTCTACTCCTTCAGCAATCATTGCATCCAACAGGGTCATAGCTGTCGTGACATCATTCCAATCTTGTACATATTGAATATCAATATTTACATTTTCATTTTGGAAATATGCCCCTTCAAAAAAACCATCAATTTCAGGCTGCCATTCAAATGCGGCTAATACACCAACCTTATCATTATTCGTCATTTCACCAGCAACCATTCCACCAAAAAAGCCCATTGCATGTGATTCAAAGTTTAAGCTTGTGACATTTTCTCCAGAAGCTTCCCCATTGAATAGAACGAAATGAATATCAGGATAATCTTTACAAATCGTATTGAAAAAAGCCGCATATTCACTACCATGACCAAAAATCAGATTAACATCCTTTTCTTGAAATTCGTCAATAGCAGAACGAATACTAACTTCATCATTCATTCCTTCTTTATAAAAAACATCCACGCCTAGTTCAGACTGAATCTTCAGCAGCCCCTTGTACCCTTTTGTTCCCCATACTTTATCATCTATTGTATCGGGTACAAGTAAACCTACTTTCTCCAGTTTTCCTGAAGCTACGGGTTGTCCACAACCAAAAAGCGAAAAAAGAAGGATAAAGACAAAACCAAACTTTATGTACATGGCAACCCCTCCCTTATTTCTAGTTTACTGCCTTTATTTTATATCTTCCATATTTAATTGTACAATAAGATTCTACTTCAGTTTATAAATATCTTGGAATCTTATAATAGTATCAAGCTGTTGCTCTAAGCCTTTTTCAATTGAAGTAGAAGAATGTAAAACTTGTTTCTCAAATACTTCATCCATCTTTGAAGAGGTTTCATTCATTTTTATCTCAACTGAAAAAGAGTTAGTTTCAACATCATTCAGCTCACTTACAAAGGAATACATCTTTCCCTGTTGAAGTTCATCCATATATGTCCAAACTGCATTTGTTGCATCTTCTATATACATAATGGGCTCCTCAATATTTAATGACGTTTGTTTATTGTCTATATAAGCTAACAAGTGCTGATGAATTTTTTCTTCCTCAGGCTGAAAAGGGCCATAAAGACTTGGAAATAACAAAACAGAATAATGATCAAGCTCCTCAGAAAGGTAGCCTAGCCCTGTTTCAATGAAAGGGTTTTTATCTTTATTAGGATGAATGACATTTGACCCTATTAGAAGAAACTGGGTTTTATGTTTCTTAGCTAATTGTATGGCGTGTATAAATTCTTCCTTTTCAAAATCCTTTTCTACCATGTCAAAGCAAAACAGAATAACATCTGCCTGATCTTCTTCAGTTAAATGACGTGAGGAAAACTTCGCTTGAAAAAAAGCGTTTCTTCCTATTAACATAAGTCGTTCATTTAGTAAGTTTTTTTGGTCATCTCTATTTGGTTCAGTAAATATTCCTGTTACTTCTACCCCTTCTTCAAGAAACTTTTCAATAAGTGAAAAACCAATATAAGAATGTGCTCCAAATACCATAACAGAATTAACCATAACATTACCTCCTTAGTAGGCGTTATAACCAAAATATGCGGGAGAACAGGTTAATAGAACTTTAAATCAAATTAAGGTGCCTTCTCTCTCACGAAAAAAGCGCCTCTTAAGATAAAGACGCCTTAAAGATTTCATCATAATATCTTCTCATTTTCTTTGTAAAACCGAATGATCGATTGATTCGTTCGATAAGGATTATCACCTAAATGGTAAATTAATTGAATTGGAGAACCTGCCTCTTTCCTTAATTCTTCAAACCGTTTACTATGATGATGATGAACATAAGTACTGCTATTCATTCTTTGCCAAATTCTTACTGGAACTTGTGAATTTATAGTAGTAAGATTTGGTAAATCAAGTCTAGGGACCTTCTTCTGGTCAGCCCCATAAGCTTCAGCAATTTCTTTTATTAATCTTTTATAAAAAAACTTATGCTCTTTTTCATTTTCTAAATGGGCTTGGAGGTCAAGGCAAGGATTCATCATGGCTACAGAGCGAATCTTATCTGGTATTTCATTCATTAATTGCAATCCAGTTAACCCACCCATACCGTCGACTAACAGATGGATACGTTGATTTAAAATTTCTTTCTTCATTACAAGATGATAAAGCTGTTTTGCCATAGTAACTGACCTAGGACTTCCCCAATGGTTTCCAAATAAATTAGAGTGAAAAAGGGTATATCCTTTGTTCATCAACTCGGAAATTAATTGATTACGTCCATAATGCTGATGCCAAAAACTCGATGTTCCATCAACAAAATCTGATCGATCACCGATGATAAATATTCCAAACCCATTCGGCTTTGTTGGTAAATGGATTACATTCCATTCCGTTTCAATTTGAAAAAAACGCTCCGATATACTCATCACTTGCCCACCACCTTTCTCTTTTGTGACTTTTCTATTCTTTATAATGTATGTCTTAACATACAAAAAGAATGGGACTGTATCACTATTCGTGTAAATATAGACGATTCCAACCCTCTTCAACCTTTTTATAAGTAATTTGTTTTATTATTTCATGCAGGATTTGTAGAGTTTATGAACAATTAAAAAAGGTTCTTTTATTATTGAAAGATATTGTGATAATATATAGTAAGAATTCGTCTGGAAATAGAGGTGAACGATATGCGTTTCTTTTGGACATTTTTTTGGACTTTTTTATTAATACATATGGCGTCATATGTAGTTAACTCTATGACAGGTGGTCATTATGACTTTATGGTTGCAACGGTACTTGCTGTGATTGCAACCGTTGTCATCTTTGTCATTGCGGAATTAATTCCTAGCGAGCCAGTTCCAAACCATGACCATCATTAAATGATTCGACTAAAAGACAAAAAACCCTACTTAGAAGTAGGGTTTTTTGTTTCATTGAAAGCTAAATCCTTAAGGCTTTCTTTTATATGTCCATTGACGATTATGGTTGGCTGTTTCTGGGAAACGATCTCCCGCTTTTAATTTAATTTGACCAGGGTTTTTTACGTTGTCCCCTGATTCACCTATTTCTACATACATTCCATTGTTAGGTGCTTTTTGACCAGCTCTAAAACGATGTTGTTGGCCCATTTTAACTCCTCCTCCCTTGCTTACTCATAGTATCTCCACTAGGACCAAATTTCATGAGTTCAGAAAAGTTCTTTACAGGATTCCAAACCTGTAGTTAAATGGTAAAGGATTGTAAATCTTATGAACGGAGGATGTTAAATTGGATCTATTTTTAATCATAAAATACTTCTTATTAGGGGTATTTCAAGGTTTTACGGAACCAATCCCCATTTCTTCAAGTGGACATTTAGTCTTTGCCCAGCATTTTCTTGGCCTTGAAATTGAAGGATTATCATTTGAATTGTTAGTTAACGCAGCTTCTTTAATAGCTGTTTTAATGATATACCGTGAAGATTTAGTAAGATTAACTGTAAATGGGTTAAAATACATATCAACAAAAGACAAGCATAGCAAAAATGACTTTCAATTTATCATTTATCTTATAATCGCAACGATCCCAGCAGGAGTCATTGGTATCCTATTTGATGATGTGATTTCAAAGCACCTAAAACACATTCAAATAACAGCCATTACCCTGATTATCACAGGAATTGCATTATGGACAATTCGTAACCTACGCGGGAGAAAAAATGATGGAGATCTTACTTTTAAAGATGCTCTTATTGTGGGATTTGCTCAAGCAATTGCGCTAATTCCTGGAATTAGTCGATCAGGTGCTACAATTGTTGCAGCGATGGCTTTGGGTATGAAGCAGGAAACAGCTTTAAAGTTTTCTTTCCTACTTTTTATCCCAGTTAGCTTCGGGGGAATGATTTTAAGTATCACGGATTTAATGGATGATCCAAATTTAGACACCTTACTTATCCCTTATATTATTGCGTTTATTGCAGCGCTTATTACTTCTTATTTCTCACTGAAATGGTTTATGAATATTATGGCTAAAGGAAATTTAAAATACTTTTCTTTTTATTGTTTTGTGGTTGGGATTGCGGTTTTATTGTTTGCATAGAGAGATTTAAAAGCGTGGAGGGCGACCTTGCGCTTTTTTTGTTTTCATTATAGGAGTTGTAATTATAGTTGTACCGAACCTGGACAAGGCGGCATTTAAAGCGAGTTGGGATAGTCTTTGCTTGTGAGGCCCGATTTTGTGCAGTATCGAGACTCATTTCTCTGCTTTCTTCCTTTTTCTGTCCCGATTCTCGCAGTATCGAGACTCATTTCTCTGCTCCCTACCTGTTTCTGTCCCGATTCTCGCAGTATTGAGACTCATTCCTCTGCCCCTACCTGTTTCTGTCCCGCTTCTCGCAGTATCGAGACTTATTTCTCTGCTCCCTACCTGTTTCTGTCCC
>NZ_NUMC01000106.1:0-5512 GCF_002577655.1 Bacillus sp. AFS040349
ATCTTTTGACACTACCATTAAATAACTATTCTAGACTGGCTAATTTCTCCCTTCTATCTTTTTATTTAATCTTTTCTGTTGACTGACTTTATTGATAGCGATATAATTCATTTGTTTTATGTCTAATAATAACGCAGATTTCGACATAAACTTATGTAATACAAGTAAAACTTAAAAGTATCGGATCTCATACATAATAGACGCTAAACATCATCCGTTGCTTTTGATGTCATAAAAACACAATAATATCTTTCAAAAAAGAAGGTGGGAACAACTTTGTCACAAAAAGAAACACCATTGTTCACTGGTTTAATTGAACATGCAAAAAAAGACCCTATTCAGTTTCATATTCCGGGACATAAAAAAGGAGCAGGGATTGATCCTGAATTTAGACAATTTATTGGTGATAACGCCTTATCAATCGATTTAATTAATATCGGACCTTTAGATGACCTCCATGCCCCTAAAGGAATGATAAAAAGAGCTCAAGACTTAGCAGCGGAAGCATTTGGTGCTGATCATACATTTTTCTCCGTTCAAGGAACGAGTGGTGCCATTATGACAATGGTTATGACTGTTTGTGGGCCTGGAGATAAGATTATCGTTCCTAGGAATGTTCATAAATCCGTTATGTCTGCCATTGTCTTTTCAGGCGCAACACCTATTTTCATACATCCTGAAATTGATAAAAACCTCGGTATTTCTCACGGTATAACAACGGATGCTGTTGAAAAAGCACTAGAACAACACCCTGACGCAAAAGGTGTACTTGTAATAAATCCTACCTATTTTGGGATTTCTGCTGATTTAAAGAAAATCGTTGAAATTGCTCATTCATACTCAGTTCCAGTTTTAGTCGATGAGGCACATGGTGTGCATATACATTTTCATGAAGATTTACCTTTAAGTGCAATGCAAGCAGGTGCCGATATGGCCGCAACTAGTGTCCATAAACTAGGTGGTTCAATGACTCAAAGCTCTGTATTAAATGTAAGAGAAGGACTTGTATCACCACAACGTGTTCAATCCATTTTAAGTATGATGACAACCACCTCAACTTCGTACTTGCTTCTTGCTTCACTTGATGTTGCAAGAAAACGATTGGCATCCGAAGGGCATGAACTTATTCAGAAAACGATTGAGTTGGCTAATTATACAAGAGATAAAATAAACGAAATTCCTAACATATCTTGTATAGGTAAAGAAATATTAGGTACTAAAGCAACATTTGATTATGATCCAACAAAATTGATTATTCCAGTTTATGAACTTGGTATTACAGGCTATGATGTTGAAAAATGGCTTCGAGAAAAATACCTAATTGAAGTAGAATTATCTGATTTGTACAATATCCTTTGTATTATTACACCTGGGGATACGAAAAATGATGTTGATACATTAATTAAAGCATTAAATGAGCTATCTTCAGAATTTAAGGCAATGAAAGAGCAAGGTGATGTAAAAGAACGCATTTTATTACCTGATATCCCAGTACTTGCGCTTACACCGAGAGATGCATTTTATTCGGAAACTGAAATTGTGTCCTTTGAAGAATCCGCAGGTAGAATTATTGCTGAGTTTATCATGGTTTACCCTCCAGGCATACCAATTTTCATTCCAGGGGAAATCATTACTGAAGAAAATTTAACATATATTAAGAAAAACTTAGAAGTAGGTTTACCAGTTCAAGGTCCTGAGGATCCTACACTTAACAAAATACGAGTGATTAAAGAACATAGAGCTATTAGATAAAAATCCCCTCCCTTTTTGGGAATTCTAAAACGTATTTTAGATTGGAAGAGCTTAGCTGGTCGCCCAAGTGTTAGCCTTAGCTTAGCTTTTCTTATCCTTCATCCATAAATTCTTAACTTTCTGAAAGTACAAAACAAAGCTCAAGTACCTTTACAAGTACTTGAGCTAATTTTTTCAGTACAATTTTCCAGTACTGAATTAGAATTCATAGTCAATCTTCCCTTTTATATATAACCCCTTTTATTTGACCTTTACTGAGCTTCGTTGCTGGTTTTGGTTACAACAATCATTATGACTACATTTACCATATAAAGTTGTCACTTTTTCTCCTTCTACATGACCGATTGTAGAGCTGCAGTGCTGACATACGATTGTTCCCATCTCCATACCCCTTTTCACTCTAGATAATTAAAACTATTTAATTCTCCTAATCTCTGAAAGCGTTTAATTAACTCGTTATATTCATAATAATATGTCACATTTAAATAGTCAATAGTTAATTGTATAACACATTTGTTTATTGATTACTTTAAGTATTTGTTAATTAGGATGTATCTTTTTAGTTAGAGCAGAATATATATAATCTGGATAAAGTGATTATTACATTCTTAAGTAACAATTTTTATTCACTAAGCTTTATATAAAAAAAGGTCACTCTTTTTCAAGGAATAGAGTGACACAATCTAACGTTTATTACCTAATATTTTATTCTTTTTTTTGCCTTTTCCAATTCATTTAATATAGATTGATAAGTGTTTTCCGATAGTACTGTTGAGTCATTTTTATAAGCCTCCACTAACATCTCAAAGTCTTCAATCGCAGTTGAAGTACGATGAAAAACTGATTCAGGCATTTTTGCACATACATTACCTCGCAGAATACGTATTGTATAATTTTTTGGTTCTTTCGAAACAGCTTGATCCAGCATTTTCAAACCTTCTAATGCATATTTTTTCTTATCTTTAGGGATTGGGGTATCTCTCGCTAAAAGTGCTGTAGCACTTCCGTAATATCCTAATGATTCTATGTGATTTGGTTTTTCACTTGCTAACGTTTCAAATAAATGATATGCCTGCTGTGCAGCTTTTTTATTTCCCTTTACACCTTTATGATAAAGCTCAACAGCCTCATTAAAACGAAGATTCCATTCTGTATTATTAGCCATAATAGCCTCCTATTTTTTATGTTGTACGAACAAAGATTAATCCTCAATACGTATTCCTTTTTCAGTCAAAAACTCCGAATAAAATAAACTTTCATCTTCCTTAGCAAGTTCAGACCAAATTTCTTTGGCTTTATGAACAAAATGTTTTTTCTCATAAACAGTTCCAAGATCAGCTAATACCTTTAAATATTGACTTTGGGTTATATCAATATCTGTGCTACTTTGATACATTTTAATAACTGCTTCAAAATCCTTAATTATCTGATCACTACAACGAAAGAAAGTATCTGGCAGGCTAAATTGTATATAGACTCGATGTAAAAGAAGTTGAATATACCTTGGATCATTGATCGGAATAGATGTATTTAGTTTCTTTAGCCCTTTTATAGATTGGCTAAAGACCTCATAAGGATCCGAGAAGAATCGACCCAGTAAGGTTAACGACGCGGAATAATAAAACTTTGCTACCGGGCAGCTGCTATATTCTTTTTGAATGAATTCCCATAGTGCCAGTGATTGTTTTGCTGCCTTTTCATTACCGTTCACACCAATATCATGAAGTTTTAATGCAGATTCATATAATTGTTCCTTTGGTTTTTTCATTATTTCATCAAGTATTAGCTCTTCAAATGAAAAGACGTTAATTAATTCGTTGGCTTTGGTAACAATCTCTTTATTTGATGAAAATTCAACAAGTTTATGCCATTGTTTTACTGCTTCCTCTACCATATCTAATCGAACAAAGCATTCTCCAAGCCTAAGTAGGATATCTTCATAGATAGCCAAAGAAAAAATAGTAGGATCTTTTTCATACTGAGCTGATAAATATTGAAAATCACGTGCTGCAGTTGAAGATCGAAAAAAGAAAAACTCTGGCAATCGATAACTTTGCATCGCCCTCCCATATCGTATTTTATAAGTTGTAGGATATTCACTTACAAGCTTATCTAATAGATTTGCAGTCTTATAAGCATTTGTGAATAGTTCAACCATACCGGCAAAACTATGACTATTTTTAATTGAGTTCAAATGAACATTGTAAGCTTGTAAAATTGGATTATTAGAATCTTTATCCATTAATCGTGAGACTTTTTTCATCACCTTAAGTAAAGAGACCTCATCACTACAAATTGCCATAGTATATAAAGAATGAATTTCATCATTAATAGGGTCATTTATATTAGCTACTGGTAAAGATTTTAATTTGCTATTAAACTTAGGTATTTGATATGAAGAATCTATATCTAATAATTTATTTGCTACCTCCGTGGCTTCTTCTATCTTACCTAAACGTTCATACGCAGTAATTAAACTCTTCATTGTTTCAATACATAGTGTTTGTGGAATTCCATAAGAATTGCGTTCATACATGTTTATAATACATTCAAAATCCTCAATTGCTGTTTCCGTTCTATGAAATCGACTTTCAGGCAAGTTATTGGCAACATTTCCTCGTAATGTTCGAATTAATGCATTAGAAGGATCTTTTAATACGGCTACATCAAGCAACTTTAGACCTTCATTTGCGTATTTACCTTTCTCTCTCAGATCAAATGTGTCTCTTGCTAGCAAAGCCTTTACTGATCCAAAATAAGCCATTAATTCCGTATTATTGGGATCTTCTCTTAAAAGTTCCTCAAAAAGACGATGTGCTTCAATACCTGCTTTTTTATCTCCCTTAATTGCCTTGTAATAACACTCTACACCTTTATCAAACTGTTCCTCCCAATATTCCTCTAAATTTTCATAAGAATTCATGGAACATATCAAACCTCCAATCAACATTCGTATTTTAAAAATACAGTGATAATCTATGATTTAAAACAGAAACAAGTGTCAGAAATATAGAAAAACTATGAAATAGTCTATATTTTTAACAAAGTAAATGAAGAGATATTCAAGGCTTACTAGACGTTATTGGATATCATTGAAATTTCCTTTATCCATCATGATTTTCGTATAGGCTTGCGATTTAGAAAAGAACAAAATGGAATAATGAGTAATATGATAAAGTTGATGGAAAAACTGGGATTCTAATTAATTTTATTGCTGTATTTGCGACTGTTTTTGGGGTAGCCACTTCTTTAGGCTTTTGGGGCTGCTCAAATAAGCGGAGGTGTTTCTTATTTATTTAAAGGAATTAAATATTTAAGTAACTTAAACGTAGTATTGGAGCTCCGTTTGCAGTATTAGATCACTTTCCTTTGCAGTGAATATGATCCTAATGGTTTTCTCATTATTAAAATCATTGCAACAAGAAAATATTGTTAAAAAGTAAAGTGGGTACCAATATGGTACTCATTTTTTCAATCCGAAATAAACAAAATAATTTGATTTGCAATAGCAAATAGCAGGAGAGAAAAAAGAGAAAAGTATATCGCATTTTTCCTCGCCTTTATTAAAGTATAAGCAATTAAATATGAAAGATAGAAAAACATGACCAATAAGATAATTTTTGCTAAAAAGCTATCTTTTTTTGAAAGCCATTCTATTACGCTATAGCTACTCCACAAAAGGAGATGAGTAACAGAAAGCAAGCTCCATGTTTTTTTCATTTCATCCTCCCCCTTTATCAATTCGTATTGTCAAAACTTC
>NZ_NUMC01000107.1:0-8331 GCF_002577655.1 Bacillus sp. AFS040349
AATCTAATTTATCAAATACAGGGATTTTGTTGATGAAAACACACTGAATGTGAATATTGCTAGATTAAGAAGGAAGTTGGAATCAATAGGACTAAAAAACTACTTGTTAACCAAGAGAGGACAGGGTTATCAAATATGAGCCTGATTCAGTTTATTAAAGAAAAACAATTTTCAGTCCTTTTGAACCTTATCGCTCTTCTTATCATCTTAATGATTTTCTACCTATATGGAGCTAATGTAAGTTTGATCATACTGGTAACGATCATTCAATTCTTTTTCTTTCTCTGCTCGATGATCATTGAGTTTTATCGGATGAAAAAATATTACGATGAGCTAATGGATGTTTTTGAACAACTTGATGAAAAAACGTTCATTGCTGACATAGTAAAAGAGCCATCATTTTATTCTGGACAGGTGTTTTATCAAGTTTTAAAGGGTGCGACAAAAGTGATGAATGACCGTATCGCATCACTAAAAAATGCTGAGCGTGAATATCATGACTACATCGAGCTATGGGTACATGAAATAAAAACCCCTATAACAGCATTAAAATTAATCCTTACGAATAGTAGAACAAAAGAAAATCTTCCTATTCAAGCAGAGGTTTCCAAAATAGAAGAATATGTTGAGCAAGCTTTATTCTATGCAAGAAGCAGTACATTAAATCAGGATTATAAAATTGAAACGTTCACACTTGAATCAATTGTTAACCAAGCTGTTAAATCTTTATCTCTAAGTCTCATTCGTGCCAATGGCAAGATTGAAACAAATCATCTCGATTTGAATGTGACTTCTGATTCAAAGTGGATCGTATTTATTTTAAAGCAAATTATCGACAATTCCATTAAATATCGGAGTGAAACGCTTAAAATATCTTTTTCAGCAAGAAAGATAGAGAATGGAACAGTTTTAAAAATAAGTGACAATGGGATTGGCATAATCGAATCTGATATTGAACGTATTTTTAATAGAGGCTTTACAGGGACAAATGGAAGAGACTATGCTAAGTCTACAGGGATGGGGTTATACCTGTGTAAGACATTATGTGAAAAGCTGGGGTTATTAATAAAAGCGGAGTCCCAAGATGAAAGTGGCACAACAATAAAGATATTCTTTCCGGATAGGTTGAATATTCTAAATTAAAAGCTGAGAAGTCGGTAATGAATATAGTAGTTACCTTCTTAAAGTCATAGGGACAGTCCCCTGTCCCATAGTTTCATAGAATAATACTCGTACAACTTTCTAAAACTATTCTTTAAAAACCTTTTCACCTTCATTAATCACCTTTTGCAAGTTCAATACTTTGTATCTCGTTCCATCACTCTCTTTTTCAGAGGCATTCGCAATAACTGCCTCTTTCAGTTCTTCTGCACTTAATTCTGGGTACATTGAAAGAAACGTTGTAAAGGCAGCTGTTACAATCGGTGTTGCTGCCGAACTTCCCTCAAATAATCCTTTACCTGCCTCGCTTACTGTTGTTGTTAAAATATCCTTACCAGGTGCAAAAATATCAATATTATTGAGATTCGGAGTTCCCATTATATTTCCTTTTAAGTCAATACTTCCCACTCCAATTACACCCTCATAAGCAGCTGGATAAAAATTCTCTGACTCTCCTTCATTTCCAGCCGAAGCAACGATGATTATCCCTTTAGATAGGGCTTTCTCTACTGCTGTTTTTAATACATCCGTATTCTTTTTGGTAGCAAGACTAATATTAATAATCTTGCAATTTTTTTCTATTGCCACATTAATAGCTTCTGCCAAATCTTTAGAAGATAACCCCATGTCGGTACCCGCTTGTATTGATACGATCTCACTATTAGGTATTAATCCCCCTGGTTGCGACTTCCCATTACCATCTCCTACTAAAATTCCACTTACCATTGTTCCATGAAGCTGTTGAGAACTAGAAGAGATAAGGTTTAATGATTTCTGCGAGATATTACTTTCTGACAAAAACTTATTCGTCAAATCAATCCCAGTATCAATAATAGCAACTTTAGGAGTTTTTTCCTTATAAGGTAGGATATCTTGTCCATTCACAATTTCAATAGGCTTATTGTATAAACCAATCTGTGCCTTCGTCTCAATTCCTTTATAAACTCCAAATCCAGAAAGACACAATACAGATAGTGCAATGAATATATAAAATACTTTTTTCATGTTTTTTAGTCCTTTCGTACCTAAATTGTAAAGTTCCCTTTACGTAAAGTTAACTTTACATTATCATTGAATTAATCATATTACAGGGGGGTATCATTTTGAATGCAAAACAAATTAGAGGAAATTAGAAAAAAACATAAGTATTCTCAGGAAACCTTAGCAAACATGTTAAATGTAAGCAGGCAAACCATTATTTCGATTGAAAAGCAAAAGTACAATCCATCATTAGTTCTAGCCATTAAAATATCCAGAATCTTCAACTTAACGGTTGAGGAAATTTTCATTTACAATCAGGAGGATGAAGATAAATGAATACAAGAAAAACATATATATTCCTTGGAGTTTTCTTTTCAATAATTTTTCTGTTCATGTCCTTTGTATCTTTCTTAGCAGCTAGTGTAAACTTTAATTCTTTTATCATTCTAGCTTTGGCCATTGTTTCTTTCGGAATGTACAATTTACATCCACATTTAAAGAACAATGATGAGCGAGCAAGCGATATTAAAAAGAAAGCCGCGTATTACTCCATTATTTTTGTGCTACTCTATTCGATCCTACTGTTTGTTATCATACAGTTAGAAGTAATTAGTAATATTTTTCACGTTATGAATCTATATGTTTCTTTGATCATAATCACCTATTTTGTCTCTCTAGTGGTTGTGGCAAAGAAAAATTAAAAAGCTTTCTATATATAGAAAGCTTTTTAATTTAGTTTTTATGCCTCTGCTGCTTTCTTCACACATACTGATACAACAGAGCCTGATGCAGATGCTTCAACCATGATACACCATACACAACCCGCGCCAGCTGTTGCTAGACAAATACCACCACATACAACACCAATAATTGCAATAACTGTCCAGGAAATACCTTGTGATGCTAGACAATTGTTAAGAACACTCCAAGACCACTGTGGCATCACATCTGGTTTTTCTAATGTTTCACTAATTACCTCTTCACCATTTGTAAACAAACGTAATTCTGCACTCTCTTCATCTATTAATTTTACATAAATCTCATTTTTAGAAACTATTTCTTTTTTTTCATCAATTACGAATGAAACACCACTAACATCTTCTAATTTGCTAGAATCTTTAATTAAGAATTGAACAAATGTAGTACCATCATTTAGAGCTTTAATAACTGGACTATTAAGATCTAAATCACTTTTTTTAACCATATTAAGACTACTTAAATTTGCCTTTGCGATCTTTGTTAATTCTTTCTTTTCTTTAGAACTGAAGCTTTTGGTAGCATCAACGTACTCTTTTACAGATTCCTCTATATTAGGTACGGGAGATACAACATTACTCTCTTTTTCTTCTGCAGAAGCAATACTACCCAGTCCAGAAAATGAAACTGTTACTGCCAAAGATAAGGTCATTCCAAGCTTTACTACTGTTCCCCAAAATTGATTTTTCATATTTCCGCTCCTTCATTTTTAATGCACAACGCGTTTGCACCATAATGATAGGTTAAGTAACAAACAAATTTCAACAGCATTTTCCATATTAGGTACTATTATCCTCGTATAATTAATTAAAAAGTAACCGACATTCGACAATATCCGATTATTTTATGTCTTTTATCGTTTTATAGTATGAATAACCTAATTTTTCTGGGACGGAATAAAGTCCATATAAGTTGATACGGGTACCTTTTCCCATTCTTCAAACTAGCATTAACCAAGGTGCTTGGAGGAGAGCAATAAAAAAGCCCATGTGATGTTTTCACATAAGCTTCTTTATCATTGTTTTGTTTGCACGAGGGACTGTCCAAAACGTTCCTTCTTATTTAACCGCTCCATCCGAAATATTTTTTATAATAAACTTTGATAGAAACATATATACAACAATGATCTCATAGTGGCAATACTAGTGCAGCTAGTGCCACATACCATTGCTTTGCATATTCGCCAAAGAATTAGAACATTTTTAGAGGTATGATATACATTCCGTCCTTATTAATAACTAATGATAGTAATAGATAATCATTACAAAAGAGGGAATATTTCAAGGAGAAGACAAAGATGACTAAAAGAATAAAAGAATAAAAGAATAAAAGAATAAAAGAATAAAAGAAGCTAAGCATAAAAACTCTCTTAGCTTTTTTTAATAAATATTACATACGCATATTTCCTTACTATTTGTTCTCTACGATATACTAGCATTAGTTATTAGGGTCTTCCCTTATTTAATCAAACATTCTTTTCCCTTTTCATATGTTATATACAATTGATGTAATGCTCGACTTGTCGCAACATATGCCAATTTGCGATCAAAGTCTGTAGGTTGATAGTCATTAAAGCGTGCAATAACAACTACTTCAAATTCTAATCCTTTTACAGCAGTTGGTGTCGTAATGACTACCTTCACATTTGTAGGTAATGCCTCAGCAGTTTGTATGGCAACAGAGAAATATGGATCAATCATATAATGATAATGCTTTAGCAATGCTTCATCTTTAACCACCACTGCTACAGATTCATACTTATGAGTATATATAGCCTCTTCTAGAATAGAGACTAGCTTTTTCTCTTCTGTATCAACCGAAACTTCTACCCACTCTACATCCTCACCATCTCGGAATGTCTCTGTAGAAAGCTGATATTTCCCTGTAGCAAATGGTTGGATAATCTCATTACCAACTTGAACAATTTGTGCTGTTGAACGATACGTAGCTTGTAATTCATAGTAAGCTGGCTCCCCAATTAATGGATAAAGGGCATGCCAATCTTGTAAGGAACTTGCTCGATTTAAGTTTTGTCCTAAATCTCCAATTAACATTAATCCATTTTTCCTTGTTAATGCATTTAACTCAACAATTTCGTATGGCATATAATCTTGTTCCTCATCAACAATTAAATAAGATAATTTATTTTCATTGGCTACACCATTCAGTAGTCTCATAATATGCAATAATGCAGGTAAATCTTCATAATAAATATCACGTGAATGGTTATCTGGTAGAAGGCCTTCTGAAATAGCTACTCTTATCGATTCATCAAAACAATCTAAATAATCAAGTTCTAGATGCTTCTTTACATAAACTTTTAACATGTCCATCTCATCAGACGAAAGACTGCGTTTTTCTTCAAATTTAAAACCTGAATAGTTATTTGCAAAGCCGTATTCTAACTGATAACGAGATTTTAGTTCTTTAGTAATTTGCCTATTGTAACCTCGTTCAATCCTCATTAAGGTTTCTTCCAATAATGCTCGCTGTATCATATCTTTTCTTTCTTTATAGAATGCTTGTTGTTCCAATGATAATTGTTGAAGAACACGTTCATGCTCTTCTTGAAGCTGATTTTGAATACTAGGGTTCTCTGTATCTACTTTAATCACTTCAACTGATTGCTTTTTAATATGATTTAATATAATAACTTCTTTTGCTTTTCTAAGTTCACATTGTATTGAATAGTGCCATTCTTTTGTAATAACAGCTTCGTCGATCCAGACTGGGATAAGTTTTTGAAGAACTGAATGATGTTCTTCCATTTTCACTTGAATAGTATTCTGTATCTCCGTTATAAAAGCTTGACGGCTTAACTCCATTCTCTTTTTAGTTTTATCAGAACGTTTGGCTTTATGAATAGTGTCATCATCAACCCATTGATTTCCTAATTGGACTATTTCATCCGAAATAAACTCGATTTGATTTAGTAGTAAATTCAATCCAGCTTGCTTTTCAATTTCTTTTGCCTTCTCTTTCACCCATTGCTCGAGCTGTTGTTTTAAATCATTTTCATTCTTTAATTCTTGCTGTAAACTTTTTAAGTAAAAGTTAAAATACAAATTTTCACGGTCTTTTAGAGTGAGGTGCGGATATTTCTCCATTTCCCTTAATATGGGTACGATAGGAATTGAAATTAATTTAAAAGTATACGCATTTGCCCAGATTCGAAGATCATTGAACATGTTAATCGTAGTACGTTCTACAATATCTCGGAACTCTAAGGAGCCTTTAATTTTAATTGTTTCTAAATCTGCAGCTTTATGACGCTTTATTTTTGAAGGAGACAACATTAAAATGTTACTAGCCAAGTCTAATAAAGTTGGTTGTTTTATACCAAAATCACCTAACTTAGGTAGGACATTTTTAATATGTTTTAAAAATGCTTCATTCGGTCCTAATATTGCAACACTTTCTGGCTTTAAATTTTTATATTTGTATAATAGGTAACTTAATCTATGAAGTGCAATCGCCGATTTTCCACTACCTGCTGACCCTTGAATAATGATTGATTGTGTCATTGGTAAACGAATAATTTCATATTGTTCTCGCTGTAATGTGGCAACAATTGATTGCATATCTAAACCACGTTTACTCTCAAGAGAAGATACTAACCCTTCATCTTTGATATATTGACTTGTTGCAGTAATTGGTGGATGTAGGGTTATAATTTTTCCAGCTTGTATATCAATTTGTCTTATATAATCAACAATCGTTTCTCCAAGTGTATTATGTGCAATTGGTACCCCTACTGTACGTAAAAAATAGAGAGAGGCGGCTTCTGCCTTCCAGGAGGTAACATAACCATCAATCCCCTGCTCTCCGATATACATCGTTTCTGCCCCGTCTGTTGAAACATAATCTACCCTTCCTATATAAGGTTTTTCCTTCATATAATGTAAGCGCTGGTTATTTTCATGATGACGTTTCCGCAAAATCCCCTCTACATATGCTGTTGAATAATCTACTTCATACGTATCATCAAAATTAATTTTAGTAATTTCTTGCATAGACGAGTTAATTTCTTTTATTACTTGTTTTAAATAGTCATATTCCGCTTCTTCTTTACGTGATAAAAATGAGGATGCATCATAAACTGGAATTGAAGGTGGTTCACTCTCGTCTTTTACTGGAACTGTTTTCAGCAACACTTCTGACATCGATTGGGTCACCTGATTGTCATCAACATCTCTCTCGACAAATAGCTCACTCTCATCTGATTCTTCTTCAATTAATTCATCAAAAACAATCGTTTCTGTATTCTTTTCCTCTAGAAGAAATGGTGTTATAGATTTGCCTTTTACAGCTTCTATATTCCCGAGCACTTCATCTAATCTATCATTTTCATTTGATACAAATGATTTGTCCTCTGAAAGCTTTTCTTCTTCCCTATAGAGGGTCTCGTTTGTTGAGGCGGTTTATGCTAGTAATTGTTGTACTTGCTCCATCTGTGTATTTATTTCCTGAATTTGCAATTGAAGTTGATTATTTAACTGTAGCTGTTGATTATACTCACTTTGTAATAAATCGTGTTCAGTACGCAAATTAGTGTATCTATCATCTAACTCCTTATTAATCGTATTACTATTTTTAAGTTCCAATCGGAGATTATAATTCTCATTTTCGTGCTTATCAACCAAAACTTCTAGCTCTTTAAGTTTATTATCCTTTTTGTGCAATTCTTGTTTTAGCTGCTCCGTGTGCAACTCTATTTTTTTATGCGCTTCTTGTGAAACCGTTAGTTGTTCTAACCTTTCCGATAGTTGCATAACCTGATTATCTTTAAGTTTATACTCTTCTATTGAAGGTCGCTTTGAGAGTTCTATATTTTTTTGTTCAAGTTCATGGTAACTCACTTTCAGTTTCTCTAACTCAGCTAACTTTAGCCCCTCTCCAAGCTTTTCAAAATTAGCTAATGCCGAGTTTACCTGGTTATAAACTTTTTCTTTTATTAATGAATCTTGTTTTAACTGTTCTAATTGTTTTTCAAGCTGACTAATTCGTGAATTTTCCGTAACTTCTTCTGAATGTTGTACCTGACGTTCCTGGAACTTTTTATCTTTATGCGTCTTTAAGAAGCTTAATAAACTCATGCTGCCACCCACTTGTTTTTTCTTTTGCAAATATATAAAGGTTAGAAATGTAATCTGATATAATATATAAAATTTAGTAAGTGTATTAATCTCGGATTATATGAAAGAGGATCTACTTGATTATAAACCAACACCTTTATAATTACTGCTTACTGCCAAGATACTTGCACTTTTATATAGAATGATCTTGTGAAGATAATATAATTGAGATTCCTTTTTAAAAAAATCTACTACTCTATATATCGGATATCAAAGGGGGAATTGGAAGAGTTTTTACACTTTTTTTAAGGGTTAATTTGAATATGATTGTCTCTCAATGTATTTGGCAACTAAAAAA
>NZ_NUMC01000108.1:0-2443 GCF_002577655.1 Bacillus sp. AFS040349
TGTATTTGGCAACTAAAAAATGCATTAAACGGCAGTTAAAAATGTAGCCACTTGTCAACTTGTCTTAATTCACTAATTTTGTAAAATAGATTCTCTGTAACGATGACTATCACCATTGAACACTACAAGATGCGAGTGGTGAATGAGTCGGTCAATGACGGCCTCTGTCAATATAGGATCGCCAAAGACATGGTTCCATTGACCAAACTGAAGATTAGTTGTAATGATGATACTCTTTGCCTCATAACACATTGAAATTACTTGAAACAGTAATTCTCCTCCCTGTTTATGTAGAGGGATATAGCCCAACTCATCAAGTATCAAGCAATCTAGTTTTTCGATCTGCTTAAACAGTTTGCTTAACGTGCCCTTTTCATTGGCATCGAGAAGACGGTTGACCAGTCCTGCCACAGTGTAGAATTTGACTGATTTGCCATACTTCTGTATGGCATTTAAGCCGATCAGTGTTGCTAAATATGTTTTCCCTGCGCCCACTCCACCATAGAAAATGGCATTCTCTTGTTGATCCATAAATTCACCATTCAAGAGAGAATCTCTTGTTAGCCCGCCGGGCAATTGAACTTCTGTCCAATCAAATGGTTTTCCTTTCACTTTAGGAAGGGTAGCTTGAGTCAGTAATAAATTGGTTTTTCGTTCCTCTCTTTGTTGGATTTCCTCCTCAAAAAGCTTAAGTAAAAAGTCTTCATGAGTTGTTGCCTGTACCTCATGATAATGTTCTCTAATCCAACTGAGTTTTAATCGCTTCGCATAGGACTGAATCTGCTGGTTCAATGTCTTGTCACTCCTTTATGGAGCTGGTCATAACGATCAAGTCCTCTAGTCGCTTTAGGTAGTTCTGGTAACGCTATTGCTGGTCTTATCTCACTTCGCACTCCTCGACCGTTAATAAGCTGGTAGAATACCTGTTTAATAGCTTCGATAGAGGGGTGTCCATGCTCTGAAGCGATGACAAGAGCCTGTGTTATTAAGGTGAAATCGTAATCTTTTAATATGGTCGACAATAAACGTAATGCTTCAGGCTTTTCAGCCACCGTGCAGGACTGAAAATACATTTTCCATTCATCGGGTAGCTGTTCATAAAAGCTAGTATACTTAAGTGCCGTAGGGCGTTTGGCCATTAAGTTTAAATAAGGCTGCCATTTCATCGATTTGCGGTATTGTCCATACAATCGAGAATGACTTACTACCAATTGATGCTCATCATTTAATATCTCAACGGTGTTGTAGGATATCTTAACTAATACCTTGCTTTGTGCATACCTCGGTGAAGTGGAATACAGATTTAAATCTAATTTTATGTATCCATACTTATCGGCTTTCAATGTTTCATATCTAACACACTCGTATTCCTTGGAAGGTAGTTGTAGAAAGGCAGCCTTGTCCTCTTCAAACAGATTAGATATTAAACTTTCTTTTTGGTAATGCTTTCGATTTCTATCATTCTCAGCTTTTTCCCACAACTTCATATTCAACTCATCAAGCTCAATAATTGAAAGACTAGGGAGAAGGAAGTTATTCCTCACATACTTTACCATTGATTCTACGTGCCCCTTTTCATTCCCACTATTAGGATTACAAAACTCGCACTCAAACCCATAATGGAGAACGAAGTTTTCAAACTCATCCGTTAGTTGCCGTTCACCATTCGGCAGGATCTTCTTTACGGCAGGGGACAGGTTGTCAAACCGAATTGCTTTTGGCACTCCTCCCATATGATGAAAGACTCTCTTCATTCCCTCAAGGAAACACTCCTTGTTCTGAGAAGGAAATACCTGAAAATAAAAACCATTACTCGAAGGGAAAGACATCACTAGGTATGGCAAGACTAACTCTTCACCTGCGTATATAAACGGAGCTTCCCCGAAGTCCACCTGTGCTGTTCCTGGAATAGACTCTAATTGAAGTGCAGCTTGTTCTGACTCCTGTAATAACTCCTTTTTCTTGAAAGAAACATAATCCCGAACGGTACGATCAGAACCTTTGAATTCATGAAGCTCTTTTAACATTTCCCACATTCTCTTAGCTGTTCTTCGAAATTTCTTTTTCTTACGCAAGTCGTCCTTAATCCAATCATCTAGGATAGATTTTACTGGACCTAATACAGGAGCTTGTCTTGTTTGAACCTTCTTTATCTGTTCGTTAAAGTCTTCTAAATCTGCATACTTCTTAACCGTTCTAGGATCCTTTCCCGTTCTTTTTGCTACATCTGTATAAGTGCAATCTTTATTATTAACCTCATGTCTGATATACTTAATCTCGGCCACTGCCAACATCTCCTTAATACCTCCTGCGCTTGTTTGTCCCAACAGGAAGTGTATGTGTATTTTGGAATGTTGACAAGTGGTTTTTTTAATTTGTGCAGGCCCCTCGGGGCCTGCACAAATTAAATGCCGAACCTTACATTTTTATAATGCCATAAACA
>NZ_NUMC01000109.1:0-34357 GCF_002577655.1 Bacillus sp. AFS040349
GCGCCGGGTTCTTACCCTACTTTAAGGAAGCTTTAAAAAGATCTGCAGCTTCTTTAATATGCATCCATAATCATCCTTCTGGTGACCCGTCACCGAGTAGAGAAGACATTGAGGTAACAAAACGGTTATCAGAATGTGGAAAGGTGTTAGGCATAGAACTTTTGGACCATCTTATCATTGGTGAACAAAAATTTGTTAGTCTGAAAGAAAAAGGCTACATGTAATACTTTTTTTTTTGAGCAATTACGATATAATAAGTCTTATGGGTTTTTTAGGGTCACCAAAAAAGCTCATGTTTTTATGGAAGATGAAGAAAAGTTACGAAAAAGAACTCACTTGTTAGTAACGAGCAAGCTAACCTCAAAAAGAAGAAAGTTGCATTCTGTCAATTTTCATAAAAATAAGCAAAAGCATATTTCGTTTCAGAAAGGAAGATACACCCTATGTTCGGTATTGGTACAAGAGACCTTGGAATAGATTTGGGGACTGCAAACACACTTGTGTTTGTTAAAGGAAGAGGAATTGTTGTTAGGGAGCCATCTGTAGTTGCTCTGCAAACAGACACAAAGCAAATTGTTGCCGTTGGTAATGATGCAAAAAACATGATCGGACGTACGCCAGGAAATGTCGTTGCCCTTCGACCAATGAAGGATGGCGTTATTGCGGATTATGAAACAACAGCAACAATGATGAAGTATTATATTAAGCAAGCAACGAAAACAAAAGGTGTTTTCTCAAGAAAGCCTTATGTTATGGTTTGTGTTCCTTCAGGTATAACAGCGGTAGAGGAAAGAGCAGTTATTGATGCAACAAGACAAGCAGGTGCCCGTGATGCTTATACAATAGAAGAGCCATTTGCTGCTGCTATCGGTGCAAATCTGCCTGTTTGGGAACCAACAGGTAGTATGGTTGTTGATATTGGTGGAGGAACGACGGAAGTAGCCATTATTTCACTAGGTGGAATTGTTACAAGTCAATCAATTCGTGTTGCCGGTGATGAAATGGATGAGGCTATTACTACATACATTCGCAAAACATATAACTTAATGATTGGTGATCGTACGGCTGAAGCGATCAAAGTAGAAATTGGTTCAGCAGGTTCTCCTGATGGCGTGGAAAACATGGATATTCGTGGACGTGACTTATTAACAGGATTACCGAAAACAATTGAGATTACGGCTGAGGAAATTGCCGAAGCCCTAAAAGACACGGTTTATATGATTGTTGATTCAGTGAAAAATACATTGGAAAAAACTCCACCAGAGCTTGCTGCGGATATTATGGATCGTGGAATTGTGTTAACAGGAGGGGGAGCCCTTCTTCGCAACCTTGATAAGGTGATTGGTGAAGAAACGAATATGCCGGTATTAATTGCAGAAGATCCGTTAGATTGTGTTGCAATCGGAACAGGTAAAGCTTTAGAGCATATTCATTTGTTTAAAAATAAAGCTAGAGACAGTCGTTAACTTTTGTAAGCAATAGTTTTATAAATCAGGCTGGTACTGACTCGCAGTGCTGGCTCTGTTTTATGTTAGTAAGAAGAATAAGATTCTCCTGCAATAATAGGATAAAAAAGACAAAGGTTTTCGCCATTCTACTTGGCGCTAAGCCGAGTTTTTCTACTAAATTAGAAATAAGAGGGTGTTCATCATGCCACAGTTTTTTCTAAATAAACGCCTTATCTTGTTACTAGTAAGTGTGATCGTTTTAGTGGCATTGATTGGTTTTTCTTTAAAAGATAATCGAGAGCTATCATGGCCGGAACAATTTTTGCAAGACACCGTAAGTGTTTTTCAATCAATTTTTCATAAGCCTGCAACATACGTATCAAACTTCTTTGAAAATGTGAACGATTTAAAAAATACGTATGAAGAAAATGAGCTACTAAAAAGTAGACTTGATGAATATATGCAGCTTGAAGCTGATTTACAAGAGTACAAAATTGAAAATGAAAAACTAAAGGCTGAGCTTGGAAAGGTTGCCGATTTAAGGGATTATAATCCAATATTTTCAGCTGTTATAGGTCGAAATCCAGATAAATGGTATGACTATGTATCCATTGATAAAGGAGAACAAGACGGGGTTGAGCCGAACATGGCTGTTGTCACAGCACAGGGACTGGTTGGGAAAGTAAAATCAACCTCTCAATTCACATCGACTGTACAACTTTTAAGTGCAACAGATTTGAAAAATCGAATATCAGCTGAGGTGCAACCACTGCCAGTAGCAGATGGTGATGAAAAAGAAAACGACACAACTAAAAATAATGAGAAAATTACAGGGTTAATTGAAGGTTATGACGAAGAAAAAGGAGCCCTTCTGCTTCGTCGAATTGAATCAAATGTTAAGCTTGTGGAAGGTCAAAAAGTCATAACAGCAGGCATAGGAGGAGTTTTCCCTGGAGGAATTCTTATTGGGGAGATTACCGAAGTAGAGCCTGATTCTTATGGGTTGGAACAAATGGCCTATGTAAAGCCTGCAGCTAATTTTTACGATATTGACCGGGTATGGGTAGCGAAGCGAAACGCAGCATCAGAAGATCCGGTGGAAGCATTGGCTGAAGAGGAGGAGGAGGAATCTTGAGACGTTTCATTCTTCCTTTTCTTGTCTTTTTTTCTTTTATAAGTGAAAGCATCTTTGCACATTTAGTTTCACTTTCATTTATATCCGAAGATTATATATTTGTTCCGAGATTTATTTTAATTTTTGTCATTTTCATAACTGTATACTTAAATCGTACCCAAGGTATGTTATTTGGCTTTATATTTGGACTTTTACACGATATTATTTATATTGAAGTCATGGGAATTTATCTTTTTGCATACGGATTCTTGGCCTATCTTATATCAAAGGCAATGAAGGTACTACATGGACACGTATTAATTGTATTATTTCTTACTCTCTTAGCTATATCTGTGCTTGAATACTATGTTTATGGAATTAACTATTTAATTGATGCAACAAAAATGTCTCTCTATGATTTTACAACGTTAAGGTTACTTCCAACCTTGGCAATGAATCTTGTTGTTGCTGGTTTATTTATTTATCCATTAAAAACATTTTTAACGAAATTAAAGTTGGCAGAGTCAGAGGATTAAGATTAACTGGCAATGAGGTTCCTATAACATTCAATATAAAATGAATGATATGATTACAATAGAAAAACTCGGCTTATTATCAAGTTCTATGGCAAAAGTCTTAGTTTTTCATATACTATCTTTCCTAAAATCTTATATTATTTGATAGTATAAAAAGGATTTAGAGCATTTCTGTCGAATAGTAAAATCGTTGAGGTGAACGTCATGAAGGTCCAAAAACAGCAATATGTTACGATAAAAGGCACTAAAGATGGCTTAACGTTACATCTCGATGATTCATGTTCTTTTGACCAATTGCTCCAGGAGCTTGAGGAAATGCTGTCTTTAAAGCAATATGTTCAACAAGGCGGTCCGGTTATTGGAGTTAATGTAAAGGTTGGAAATCGTTTCATAGATAAGAATCAGCGAGAAAAACTAGAATCGGTTATTAAGCAGAAGCGGAATCTTTTGGTAGAGTCAATTGATAGTAATGTTATGACGAAGGATGAGGCACTAAGATTAAAAAGAGAGACGGAGATCGTTTCTATTACGAAAATTGTGCGCTCCGGTCAAGTTCTTAAGGTGAATGGAGATCTACTGCTAATAGGTGATGTGAATCCAGGTGGAACAGTAAGTGCCACTGGGAATATTTTTGTTCTAGGAGCGTTAAGAGGTATTGCGCATGCTGGTGTAAATGGAAATCAACAAGCTGTAATTGCTGCTTCAATAATGAAGCCAACACAGCTGCGCATCGGTGAGGTTATTAATCGGGCTCCAGATCATATACCAAACGAAGGTAATGAGATGGAATGTGCTTATATTAATGAAGACGAAGAAATGGTAATTGAGAGATTACAGCAACTTACTCATCTACGACCGAATTTAACGAGGTTTGAAGGGGGAATCTAACAATGGGTGAAGCAATTGTCATTACCTCAGGTAAAGGTGGCGTTGGTAAGACAACGACATCGGCAAATATTGGGACAGCTTTAGCTATATTAGGCAAACGAGTTTGTCTAGTAGATACAGACATCGGTCTTCGAAACCTGGATGTTGTAATGGGGCTTGAGAACCGAATTATTTATGATTTAGTAGATGTGGTTGAAGGTCGTTGTAAAATGCATCAGGCACTTGTAAAGGACAAGCGTTTTGAGGATTTACTATATTTATTACCTGCTGCGCAAACAAGTGATAAAACGGCTGTTAAACCGGAACAAATGAAAAAGCTCATTAATGAATTAAAACAAGATTATGATTATATCGTTATTGACTGTCCTGCTGGCATCGAACAAGGATATAAAAATGCGGTGGCCGGTGCGGATAAAGCAATTGTTGTTACAACACCTGAAATTTCAGCTGTTCGTGATGCAGACCGAATTATTGGGTTACTAGAACAAGAAGAAATTGAACCACCTAAACTTATTGTTAATCGAATTCGCAACCATTTAGTGAAAAATGGAGATATGCTTGATGTAGATGAAATAGTGACACATTTATCGATTGATTTAATCGGCATTGTCGCTGATGATGATGATGTTATTAAGGCATCTAACAATGGTGAGCCGATTGCGATGAATCCAGATAACCGTGCAGCAATTGCCTACAGAAATATTGCTCGTCGAATTCTTGGAGAATCCGTCCCATTACAATCTTTAGAAGATCAAAATAAAGGGATGTTTGTAAAACTAAAAAAATTCTTCGGTGTACGAGTTTAAATACTAGATTTATAGATTAAATGACTGGTGTCTTAATTCTAACCATTTTACAATGGTGAATTTTGATACCGGTCATTTTTTGTTCATATCCTGGCAGGACAAGGCATACACTTGTACAAACTTGCTAAAAGGATGGATGGGGATGAGTCATCGAGCGGATGAAGTAAGAAAAAGAATTGCAAAGCGGAAACGCGAAAAAGGTTTATCAAATGGAAATAGTCACGAACCAAGTCGTACCTCCTTATTTATAAGTGATGAAGAGCGATATGGTGGTATTTATTCTCCTCCTACATATGAGGGGGGACCTGGCAAGCCAAACGGAGGACACCCACTCTTTCGAACAGAAGTATTTATGTTTAAGATCTTATTTTCTGCTATATTGGTTCTTGTCACAGCGATTGTCTTTAAAAATGGAGCACCGATGTTTGATCAAGCTAAATCGGTAATCAATTATTCACTTGAGGAAGAGTTTCAATTTGCGACTGTATCTAAATGGTATCAAGATCAGTTTGGAGAACCACTAGCTTTATTTCAACCAAAGGACGAAAACAAAACAGAGACAGAGAACGATACTCAAATGGTACAAC
Organism: Bacillus sp. AFS040349; assembly: GCF_002577655.1. Lineage (NCBI taxonomy): Bacteria > Bacillati > Bacillota > Bacilli > Caryophanales > Bacillaceae > Bacillus > Bacillus sp. AFS040349. Next base: position 5,380 of record NZ_NUMC01000109.1, read on the forward strand.
TTGCTGTACCGGCCTCAGGTAAGGTGTTAGAGTCATTTAAAGACAATGGACAAGGAATAATGGTGGAAACGAATCGACCATCTGTTGAAGCGATGAATGAGGGGATTATCATCGAAGCTGGCGAAAAAGATCAAACAGGGCTTACGATTGTTCTTCAACATGCTGATGGCACAAAGTCATGGTATGGAAACTTAGATAAAGTGGATGTTGCTCTTTATGACTATGTTGAAAAAGGTAAGGAGTTAGGTAAAATAAAACTTTCTGAAAATCAAAAAGGAACGTATTATTTTGCGATTAAAAAGGGCGATGCATTTATAGACCCAATTCAGGTGATTCAATTTGAGTAAATATCTTTCACTTCTACAAAAAATTCATATACATCCTTTGTTATGGGTCATGATTGCTATTAGTATCGTTACTGCAAATTTCAAACCCCTCTTCTTTTTAATGATTATTATTTTTGTACATGAAATGGGCCATGCAATAAGTGCTCATTTTTTTTCTTGGAGGATAAAAAATATTATGCTTCTCCCATTTGGTGGGGTTGCCGAGGTTGATGAACATGGTAATCGCTCATTAAAAGAAGAGTTTATTGTGGTGCTTGCAGGTCCTATCCAGCATCTTTGGCTTCAAGGTACAGTTTTTCTATTGTATTTTTTCGGGTTCGTAAACCCGGATGATTATCAACTGTTTTCGTTTTATAATATGACCATTCTTCTTTTTAATTTATTACCAATCTGGCCCCTTGATGGCGGAAAGCTGTTATTTATTTTATTCTCAAATTTTTGGTCATATCAAAAAGCCCACTTTCATATGATGATTTCTTCTCTTATCTTTTTAGGATTATACGTAGTGAGTACGGTGTTGTTTTCACCAACACATCTTAATATGTGGATCATTACTACTTTCCTTATTTATAGTTTGTATCATGAACATAAAAACAGAATGTACAGTTGTCTACGATTTTTAATGGAAAGATATTATGGAAAACAGGCATCAATTAATCATATAAAGCCAATTGTTGTGGAAGAAAATGAGCTCATTTATGATGTGCTTCTTCAATTTCAAAGAGGCTGTAAGCACTTAATAATTGTTGAAAGAGATGGCGTGAAGATTTCTCAAATGGATGAAAATGAGTTACTGCATGCTTATTTTGCTGATAAATTAACAGATTCAAAAATAGGTGATCTTGTGTATGCCTATTAATTCTCTTGTCCATGTTATGGTATAGTAAAATTACACTTACGTTGAATTTAAGTTAGAGAAAGAGAGTTCATAACTGTGAGAAGAATAATCATAAATGAAAAAACAAAAGAAACAAGATGTGCTGTTCTTGAGGAAGAGCAACTCGTTGAAATCCATCAATCATATTCCTCAGAAGATGAAATTGTAGGAAATATTTTTGCAGGTCGTGTTAAAAAGGTTTTGCCAGGTATGCAGGCTGCGTTTGTTGATATCGGATTACCTCATAACGGCTATTTGCATCGTAATGATTTGGTGAGCTTTCAACTTGCCGAATCTTCTACAAAATCATCCGTCTCTCATTATGTTAGAGAAGGTGAGCTGCTGCTTGTTCAAGTGGTTAAAAGCGGAACAGATCAAAAAGGACCTAAACTAACAACAAATATTGAATTTGGTGGCAGTCATTTAGTGTATATGCCTTATGGCAATTATAAAGCTGTGTCTAAAAAGATCACAGATGAAACAGAGAGAAATCGCCTTTTGGCTCTTACAGAGGAATTTTGTAAGAATCAAGAGGGGATTCTTTTGCGTACGGCAAGCAAAGGGAAATCCAAGAAAGATTTAGAAGAAGAGTATAATAGTCTGAAGATGAAGTTTGAACAAGTGAAAAAGATAGCTATTTCGAAGCCACAATGTGTATATGAAGCAAGGAGTTTTGTTGATCGTCTTATGAATGAAATGTCTATCAGGAAGGAAGACACGTTAATTAGTGATCAACTTGAACGTGTGCAGAGCCTTAAAACAGAATACCCCGAGTCATCAATCGTTTATCATGATAAAAAGGAGGGAATATTCTCATTTTATAAAATCGAGCAGGAAATAGAGAAATTATTGAAACAAATTGTTTGGTTAAAGAACGGTGCATACATCATTATTGAGCAAACAGAGGCCATGACGATAATTGACGTAAATACCGGGAAATTTTCCGGGAAATTATCGATGCGTGACACCGTTTTGAAAACAAATGAATTGGCCGCAATTGAGGCTGCAAAACAAATTCGCCTTCGTAATCATAGTGGCATTATTTTAATTGATTTTATTGATATGAAGCAAAAGGAAGATCGACAGTTTATTGAAGAAACAGTAAAGAAACAAATGAAACAAGACCGTGTACAGCATAAGGTTTTAGGATTTACCGAGTTAAATATTTTACAAATAACAAGGAAAAAGGTTCGACAACCTGTCGATATTTCTATAACCGAACCATGTAGACTTTGCAAAGGTACAGGGCGAATGCCATCAGCAGAAGCTATCGCTTTTAAGCTTGAACGGGAACTATGGGAATATCAGTTTATGGATGAGGAAGCTGTGTGGATTGAAGCAACTAATGATGTTATACACTTGTTAGCCGGTGAAAATAATGAACATCTTATAAAACTTGAGGAAATATTAAAAATAACTATTATATGTTCTGAGTATCATACCTCGAACCCAAGCTATCGGATAAAACAGTTTGGCGATTATCAATCAATAATGGAAAGGGTTCGCACATATTCAAAGTAAAATAAAGTTTAAAGAAAAATCTATTGCATAATCTTTATGTTTTTGATAATATGTTTAATGTTATGACTTGTAGCGCACCGTGCTACAACCGCTCAAAATATGGTAGTAAGTAATGCTATGGCATTCACCTGATTTTGGCGAGTCTTAGTCTATAGGAGGTGCAGAGAATGTACGCAATTATCGAAACTGGTGGTAAACAAATCAAGGTTGAAGAAGGTCAAGTTATCTACGTTGAAAAACTAGCTGCTGACCAAGGTGAAACTGTTACGTTTGACAAAGTTTTATTTGTAGGTGGAGACAACGTTCAAGTTGGTAGCCCAACTGTAAGTGGTGCTTCTGTTACGGCTAAAGTTGAAAAACAAGGTCGTCAAAAGAAAATCACTGTTTTCAAATACAAAGCTAAGAAAAACTACCGTAAAAAGCAAGGTCACCGTCAGCCTTACACAAAAGTTGTTATTGAAAAAATCAACGCGTAAGGCGATTTGAAATGATAAATGCCAAAATTTATCGTTCAAATGAGGGACTAATTACAGCGTTCATCTTATCTGGACATGCTGAATTCGATGAATACGGCAAGGACATTGTTTGCGCTGGAGCATCTGCTGTTACCTTCGGAGCTGTTAATGCAGTTCTCTCGTTAACAAACATTGAACCACAAATTGATCAAGGAGGAGAAGGAGGATATCTCAAAGTAGAAATCCCCGAAAATCTCGATGCATCAACAAGTGACAAAGTTCAATTGTTATTAGAAGGTATGGTTGTTTCATTACAAACAATTGAAAGAGAGTATGGACAATATATTTCGGTAACTCATCATTAAGCAGGAGGTGAAACTTCATGTTAAGATTAGATCTTCAGTTCTTCGCATCTAAGAAAGGGGTAGGTTCGACTAAAAACGGTCGTGACTCTATCTCAAAACGTCTTGGTGCTAAGCGTGCAGATGGTCAGTTCGTTTTTGGTGGTTCAATTCTTTACCGTCAACGCGGTACAAAAATTTACCCAGGTGAAAACGTTGGCCGTGGCGGTGATGATACACTATTCGCAAAAGTTGATGGTGTTGTTAAGTTCGAACGTTTCGGACGTGACCGTAAAAAAGTTAGCGTATATCCAGTAGCTCAAGAAGCTTAATTTTACGAAAAACTCTAACCGGCTAGGTTAGAGTTTTTTAATTAAATGGTTATGTTCATGTAGTAATATCCAATTGAATCTATAGTGATAAAAAACAACAATTAGAACAGTACATAAGCTCTCTATTCTTATTCAACTCTACTACACGTCACGTATTTTCAACTTCATTTAATACAATTCTTCTTAAATTAGAAATTACTCCTTAAGTTCTAATACAATGTTTGTTATAATTTTTAATACAGCCTAAAAATAAGTATAACTCCTTTATGAAAATGATTTTAATTAAATAGTAGGAGAAATTGTATGAAAAACAATCAAAATGATATGAATATTATTGATCTTTTAAGTCATTCCCGGCATGACTGGATGAATAAATTGCAGTTAATTAAGGGTAATATGTCACTACAAAAATATGATCGTGTTCAGGATATTATTGAAGAGATTGTCATTGAAGCACAGCAAGAATCAAAGTTGTGTAATCTGCACATGCCTTTATTTGCAAGTTACCTCATGACGTTTAATTGGTATAGTCATCATTTTACATTAGAATATGAAGTTTTAGGTGATATAAAGAGCTTTTCACACTATGATGAACCAATTACAAAATGGAGTAAGGAATTTTTGGATATACTAGATAACACCGTTGATTACTCGGGTGAAAATCATGTAAGTATTACTTTGAATACAGGTCATTCTAATGAAGAAGGAATTCGTTTCTTTTTTGATTTTGAAGGCATACTAAAAGATAAAGAGCAAATAAAGAATTGGTTTGAAAGATCAGGGAATCATGCTATTCAGGTAGATGAACTGGAAATTAGTACATACCAGATAACGGTGGCGTTATCACTCATGTGATTCCAATTACTCATTTTCTTTAATAGTGAGCTGAATATAAGCTTACTTTATGTATAGGTATGTAGAACGGAGGAAGACAAATGTTTGTCGATCAGGTCAAGGTTTATGTAAAAGGTGGCGACGGTGGAAACGGAATGGTTGCCTTTCGTCGCGAGAAGTATGTTCCAAAGGGAGGTCCTGCTGGTGGTGATGGCGGCAACGGAGCTGACGTTGTTTTTGAAGTAGAAGAAGGACTACGAACGTTAATGGACTTTAGATACAAACGTCATTTTAAGGCACCTCGTGGAGAACATGGCATGTCAAAAAATCAACATGGTAAAAATTCTTCACCAATGATTGTAAAAGTTCCACCAGGGACTGTTGTGACAGATGAAGTAACAGGACAAGTTATCGCCGATTTAACTGAACATGGACAACAAGCGGTTATAGCAAAAGGTGGCCGTGGTGGTAGAGGGAATAGTCGATTTGCTACCCCTGCAAACCCTGCTCCAGAGCTTTCAGAAAACGGAGAACCAGGTATTGAGCGAAATGTTATTTTAGAATTAAAGGTATTAGCTGATGTTGGATTAGTTGGGTTTCCAAGTGTAGGTAAATCTACATTATTATCCGTTGTGTCATCTGCAAAACCTAAAATTGCTGAATATCACTTTACAACTCTAGTTCCAAATTTAGGAATGGTCGAAACGGAAGATGGAAGAAGCTTCGTCATGGCAGACCTTCCAGGATTGATTGAAGGAGCTCATGAGGGTATTGGTTTAGGTCATCAATTCCTTAGACATATTGAAAGAACGCGTGTTATTGTTCATGTGATTGATATGTCCGGGTTAGAGGGAAGAGATCCTTATGAAGACTATTTAACGATTAATGCGGAGTTAAAGGAATATAACTTACGTTTAACAGAAAGACCGCAAATTATTGTAGCCAATAAAATGGACATGCCTGATTCTGAGGAAAATCTTAAATCATTTAAAGAAAAGTTAGAGGAAGATCTACAAATTTTCCCTATTTCGGCCATCACAAGAGAAGGTGTTCGAGAACTATTATACGCAGTTGCAGATGCAATTGAACAAGCTCCAGAATTTCCTCTTTATGAAGAAGAAGAAACAGAAAATCGTGTTGTGTATGAGTTCAAGAAAGAAGAGCCGAATTTTGCTATTTCTCGTGACAGTGAAGGGGCATATGTTCTAACAGGAGAGAAAATCGAAAAACTCTTCAAAATGACAGATTTCTCTCGAGAAGAGTCTGTGAGACGATTTGCACGTCAGCTTCGCGGCTTGGGTGTTGATGAAGCATTGCGTGAACGTGGAGCAGAAGATGGAGACATTGTGAAATTAATGGATTATGAATTTGAATTCGTTGAATAGCAGATTAAACTAAGCTAGTAGGGAGCTGAACGTTAGCTCTCTTTTTTTATGTCTTAATTAAAACCTATACATATATTTTGGTCAATTTATAAGGAAATTTCGTTTTTCTTCTGAAAAAAGGAAGAAATTTAGCCAATATTGTGATAAATTATCTACATTGAGAAAAAAGTGGGAGGGAAATCATGAAGGACGATACCTTTTATTTGGTGCGTGAGGATATATTACCTGAAGCGATGAAAAAAACACTTGAGGTAAAGAAGTTAATAGAAAGAGGGAAGGTAGACTCTGTAGCTGAAGCTGTGCAGCGTGTTGATATGAGCCGTAGCGCTTTTTATAAATATCGAGATGCTGTGTTTCCGTTTCACACAATGGTTAAAGAAAAACTGATTACCCTTTTTTTTCACTTAGAAGATCGTAGTGGTACACTTTCTCATTTGTTATCTGTTGTCGCAAATGCTGGTTGTAATGTGTTAACGATACATCAAACGATTCCAATTCAAGGCCGTGCTAATGTAACGCTATCACTTAATACTAATGGGATGACAGAAGAAATAAATCAGCTTATGTCCAAGCTAAGAAGATTAGAGTTTGTTGAAAAGGTTGAGATTTTAGGGCAAGGAGCATAAGGAGTTGAATGGAAGTTGGCAATTAAGGTAGGTTTTTTAGGTCCGAAAGCAACATTTACCCACTTAGCTGTTCAATCATATTTTGGAGATGACATTGAGCAAGTAGCTTACTCCACAATACCGCAATGTATTGATGCAGTAGCTGGTGGGGAGATTGATTTTGCCGTCGTACCTACCGAAAATGCACTTGAAGGATCAGTAAATTTAACGATAGACTATTTAATCCATGAGCAACCATTATATATAGTAGGGGAAATTGTTTCACCAATCGAGCAACACTTTATGGTTCATCCTGCTAATAGAGAGAAGTGGGAACAAGTGAATCGTGTTTATTCTCATTCCCATGCTATTGCTCAATGTCATAAATTTTTGCATAAAACGTTTAAAGGCATTACATATGACTATGCTACATCAACTGGAGCAGCAGCTTACTATGTGAGTCAGCATTCCGAAGAACTTGTCGCAGCTATTGCAAACAAGCTAGCAGCAGAGGAATATGGTTTAGAAATAGTAAAGGCAAATATTCATGATTATCATTATAATCATACTCGTTTTGCTATTGTTCATCCGTCTCTTGATGGGGAGTATCCAAGCTCAAAATTGGTGTCGGAGAAGGAAAAAACAACATTAATGGTTACCTTGCCATCTGATCAGTCAGGTGCGTTGCATCAAGTGTTATCCGCGTTTACCTGGCGGAAGCTAAACCTTTCGAAAATCGAATCTAGACCAATGAAAACCGGTTTAGGAAACTACTTTTTTATCATTGATATTGATATGAAAGTAGATGAAGTCTTAATACCAGGAGCGATCTCAGAATTGGAAGCACTTGGCTGCGGCGTAAAGCTGTTAGGTACTTATGATGCTTATATGATTAAGCAGGGTGCAGAAAAAGAGGCAAAATAAGAAAAGTGATCTCCTTACTTGAATAACCGATGGTTTAAATAAGCGGAGTTTTTCCGGTTAGACTGAAGAATGAGCTTGGTTCGGGGAAATAAGCGGAATTTTCCCCGTTAAGCAAACTAAAATGGTTCCTTTTCATCTTTTTTGATTAAATAAGCGGAATCTTTCCGTCTATTACATCTATTTTTCGTGCTATTTCCTCAATAAGAGGAATCTCTCCGCTTATTTTAGTAGCTTATTTCCTGGTGATCCATGAAGATTTGGTAATCGCTTAATCGGGTGCTTCACTTGGTGTAAAAAATGCTTGGAGTATCTCCAAGCATTTTTCTTTGCTGATTTTCTTACCAAATTGCTTTTTAAGCCTAGCACGAATTACTATACGAAATGTAATGTTAATTCGTATAGTGTACTTTTGCGTCACCTTTATTCTTTTACTAAAAATCCAGCCTTACTTAACTCTTCACAAGCTAGATCTAATTTTTCGCTTGTATCTGCCTGCAACGTATGAAGGTGTAGACCTTCTGTTAATTGTGATAAATAAGCAGCATTATGCTGATTGATTTTTTTCATGAATTCTTTTACATCATTTCGATTTCCAACCATAATAGATGCTGTTAAGTCACCGTAAACAGGATGTTCAACAATAACATCTTTGATGAAAACACCGTGATCCACCAGAATGGTTAGTTCCTCTTCTGTTCGTTCAGGATTATGACTACATGCAATAATACGTTCATGCAATTTTTGTTCATTCGCTTCTTTATTTAAATAAACATAGCCTTGACTTGTTGCCATAATTGGATGGTTTTTGGCTTTTAGTAGCGAAATATCCTGTACAATAACTTGTCTGCTCACATTCGCTAAAGTTGCCAGCTCTCCACCCGTGATGGGCTCCTCGGCATTTATTAGTCTGTCTAATAATAGGCTTCTTCGTTCTTCTCCTAATATTTTATCTTTCATTTTCATTCCTCCAGAGTACACTCTATACACTAGTAAACCATTGCTTTTTATATTCCATCAAGTTTTTTAGAAATTTTCTACAATTCTTATTAAAATATCAGTAAAACGTCTAATATGTTCTTCCGTAGTATCCTTTCCGAAAGACGCCCTAATAAATTGCTTTGCTTCTTGATCACTATATCCTAATGCAACAACAGATTTCGGGGGAGCCTGCATTCCGACTTGACATGCACTTCCTGTTGATACAGCAAAGCCAAACCGATTACATTCGAGCATGACATATTGTCCCTCGATTCCCTTGACCATAATAGGCAGTATGTTTGGCAGGGAGTGAAACTTGTCATCCCAGTTTAATATAGTTATTTTTTCCTTATAAGGCTGAAGTAACTCAATAAACAAATTTTTTAACTTTTGATAGTGATTGTAGAAGTCATTTCTATTAGTCATTATATCATTGGCTGCTGTTGCAAATGCTGCAGCAGCAGGAACATCGACTGTTCCAGGTCGAAACCCGAATTCGTGTGTTGTACCTGGTATGACAGGGTGCCAATGAATAGATGGATTTATATATGCTGCCCCGATTCCTTTAGGGCCGTAAATTTTGTGACTTGAAATTGATATTGCATCAATATTGGTAACATTCAGAGGTATTTTTCCAAATGTTTGAACACAATCACTATGAAAAATAATTCCCATTTCTTTTAAAGATAGTCCAATTTCTTCAATAGGCTGTATGCTTCCTATCTCTGAATTACCGTGTTGAATAGAGACAAGTCCTGTATCACTCTTTATTGCCTTTTTTACTGAAGATAATGAAATGTTCCCATATTTATCAGGAGATAAGAAAGTTACTTCAAACCCTTCAGATTCTAGCTTTTTGAAATAAGTAAAAAGCGAAGAATGCTCCATTACAGTGGTAATCAAATGTTTTTTGTTAGAATCTAAGCCATTTAATAAAGATTGAACAGCAACTATATTTGCTTCACTACCTCCGCTTGTAAAATAAACGCCTTTTTCATTTCCGCCAATAGAATCTCCAATGATTTTTCTAGAGGCATGTAGTGTTTTTGCTGAAATTTCCCCAATATCATGTAAGCTACTGCTGTTTCCAAATGCACTTTTTGCGGCTTTCGTATATATGTGAAGAGCATTGTCACTCATTGGTGTTGTTGCTGCATAGTCAAGATAAATCACGGTATCACCCCTATTATTCTAATAATCTTATAAAGATAGAAATAAAAACTCTTGTCATTATTTTAAATTTATGTAAATATAGGTGTCAAGACAGGTGTAAATTACAGGAGGGGTGTTATGCCTCAAACAGATGTTATTATTATCGGTAGTGGACTTGCGGCACTTTCTGCTGCGTATCATCTTCGTTACCTGAATGTGACAATCATTACAAAGTCTTCATGGTCAGCAAGTAATTCAATGCTTGCCCAAGGTGGAGTCGCTGCAGCAGTAGATTCAAAAGATTCTTGGAAGCTTCATTATGAAGATACATTGGCTGCTGGTTGTGATCATAATCATGTGCAGAACGTTGAGTACCTTGTACAAGATGGTCCTTCTGAGATTCAGGGGTTAATACAAAATGGAATGAATTTTGATACTAATCCATACGGACAATTATTGCTTGGGAAAGAAGGGGCTCATAGTAGGAATCGGATTATTCATGCTGGTGGAGATGCAACTGGTAAAGAGTTGACCACTTTTCTGTATCAAAAGACGAAAAAATATGTTTCTATGATTGAAAATGAAATGGCGATCGAGCTAGTGATTGAGAGTGGAAAATGTGTTGGTGTTAATACAAAAAACAACAAAGGGGAATGTAAGCAATACCTAGCAAGTAAAACAATTATTGCAAGTGGTGGTTGTGGAGCTGTTTATGGGCATACCTCAAATGCAGATGTGATCACGGGTGATGGAATTGCAATGGCATATAGGGCAGGAGCAGACATTGCTGATATGGAATTTATTCAATTTCATCCGACGATGCTTCATATAGATGGAAAGTGTGTTGGCCTTATTTCTGAGGCTGTTCGAGGAGAAGGAGCCATTTTAATTAATCAAAATGACGAAGCTTTTATGAGTAAATTGCATCCTCAAGCTGACTTGGCTTCAAGAGATATTGTTTCAAGAGCCATTTTCTATGAAATGAAAAAAGGAAATCGTGTTTTTCTAGATATCTCTATGATCGAGAACTTTTCTTTAAGATTTCCTACGATTTCTGCACTTTGCAGAAAATATGGAGTAAAACTTGAATTAGGAAAAATCCCCGTTGCTCCTGGCATGCATTTTTTGATGGGTGGTATCGTTACAAATGATAAAGGGGAGACAAGTATTAAGAACTTATATGCAATTGGTGAAGCGGCATGTACAGGTGTACACGGTGCCAACCGGTTAGCAAGCAACTCTTTGTTGGAAGGGCTTGTATTCGGTCAAAGATTGGCAACTTATCTTTTATCACAACCTTTTGAACATCAAACTACAACGAATATTAATCTTCACTCAAATAAAAATAGTAATTATGACAACAAAAAACTTCCGACTAAACAAGAAATTCAAGAAATCATGACAAAATATGTTGGAATTCAAAGAACAGAGGAAGAGCTTCTTTTCGCAAAGCAATGGTTTGAATCTTATCGGGATCAGATCTCTTTTTGGGATATTAATGTGAAGGATTTCACAATAGATGAAATAGAAAGAACAAATATGCTGACAGTTGGTTGGTTGATCACAACTTCTTCTCTTAGCAGGACTGAGAGTAGAGGCGGTCATTATCGTTTAGATTATCCAAATCAAGTAGAAAAATGGCATCGAAAACAAGTATTTAGATCAAAGAATGAAATGGTTGTGGGGGTATAAAAGTGAATGTTATAAAACTAAAGAAAAAGTTGGAAGAGTTTTTCTTAGAAGACCTAGGTGAATTAGATGTATCCAGTCAGACGATCTTTGGCGTGGAGGCTAGAGGAGAGGCTGTTATTCTTGCGAAAGAAGAGGGAGTACTTGCAGGAGTGAACATTATTGAAGCTGGTTATTCTTTATTTCATTCTGATGTAATAGTAAATCTAAAAAAACAAGATGGTGATCTTCTTCAAAAAGGAGACATTATTGCAGAAATTGAAGGACCGGTTGCCGTTATTTTAAGTGGAGAACGTGTTATCTTAAATCTGCTTCAACGCATGAGTGGAATTGCAACATTAACAAATAAAGCTATCCACTTGCTTCAATCAAATACTACAAGGATTTGTGATACAAGAAAAACATCTCCTGGTTTAAGAATGTTTGAAAAATACGCTGTTCGTTGTGGTGGCGGATTTAATCATCGTTTTGGCTTGTATGATGGAGTGATGATTAAAGATAATCATATCGCATTTTCTGGCTCAATTAAAAATGCTGTAAATAAAGTAAGAGAAAGTACGGGACATATGATAAAAATTGAAGTGGAAATTGAAACAGAGGAGCAGTTACAAGAAGCGATTGATGCAGGTGCGGATGTGATTATGTTTGATAATCGGTCACCAGAAGAGGTAGCGAGATTTGCAGAAATAACACCAAAGCATATTATCACTGAAGCTTCTGGTGGAATTGGCTTGCACAATTTAGCGGATTATCGTCATACGAATGTTGACTATATATCCTTAGGAATACTTACACATTCATACAGATCATTAGATATAAGCTTAAATGTAAAATAGGGGGGAACATCAATGGAACTGTTAGATATCCTTGAACACGAAAAGAAAGAAATGATGCCGGAATTCTATAAAAATTTAACAACTGAAGAAATGGAAAGAAGAGTAAAGGAAATTAAAGAGAAATTCGGTACAAAGCTTTATATACCAGGACATCATTATCAAAAAGATGAAGTTGTCCAATTCTCTGATGTTACTGGTGATTCTCTGCAATTAGCTCAAGCGGCAGCATTAAATAAAGAGGCTGAGTATATTGTATTTTGCGGTGTTCATTTTATGGCTGAAACAGCAGATATGTTAACATCAGAAAATCAAAAAGTAATTTTACCTGATATGAGAGCCGGGTGTTCAATGGCCGATATGGCAGATATTGATCAAACAGATCGTGCGTGGGAAAAGCTGCAAATGATTTTTGGAGATACAATTCTTCCGCTAACTTATGTTAACTCGACTGCAGCAATTAAAGCATTTGTTGGTAAAAATGGTGGAGCAACGGTAACATCATCCAATGCAAAAAAAATGCTAGAATGGGCATTTACTCAAAAACAACGGATTTTATTTTTACCGGATCAGCATTTAGGAAGAAACACAGCTTATGATTTAGGGGTTCCTTTAGACAAAATGGCAATCTGGAATCCGATTACGAATGAGCTGGAGTATGAAGGTAATCATGTAGAAGAAATTGTTGTCATTCTTTGGAAGGGACATTGTTCTGTTCACGAGAATTTTACAGTAAAAAATATTGAACATATCCGAAAAACAGAGCCTGATATGAATATCATTGTTCACCCTGAATGTAGTCGTGAAGTTGTTGGCTTATCTGATTACGCCGGTTCTACTAAATATATTATTGATATGATCGAGGCAGCTGAACCAGGAACAAAGTGGGCAATTGGAACAGAAATGAACCTTGTTAATCGACTCATCCAAAATCATTCAGATAAAAAAATTGTCTCATTAAATCCATTTATGTGCCCGTGTTTAACAATGAACCGCATTGACTTGCCTCATCTTCTCTGGGCCTTAGAAGGACTTGAAAAGGGAGAAATCTCTAACCAAATTGTTGTACCGGAACAAATTACAAAAGATGCTGTTTTAGCATTAGATCGTATGCTCGCAAATGTATAAAATACACCTAAAAGGAATCGACTTAGTCGGTTCTTTTTTTATTTTAATGAGATAACTTAATTCTCTTTAAAAAAACTCTAATAATTTTCAACACTGAATCATAGTATTGTAACAAGGTCTGTTTCCATTAGGTTTATCCACTTTTATTATCATTTTATTCATATTCGCCATTTCTTACTCATAAATTGTTATGAAGATTAATGGCATTATCTGAATTCTTTATAACTTGCTCAAGCAACATAATGATTTCTTCATTTGTCAATCATCATTATGTTCATTCATTCATCGAAGAAGTTGGCTTAGATTTATTTTTAGGCTTAGGAGGGAAAGCATTGAAAATTCATATTGTACAAAAAGGCGACACTCTTTGGAAAATTGCAAAAAAATACGGAGTTGATTTTGAAGAGTTAAAAGGAATGAATACACAATTAAGTAATCCAGATCTTATCATGCCTGGAATGAAGATCAAAGTACCTTCTGGTAATGTAGCTGTAAAAAAAGAAGCACCAATTAAGAAGGAAGCGCCTATACAGCAAACAGCGCCAATAAAAAAAGAGGCACCTATACAGCAAATTGCACCAATTCAAGAGGAGGCTCCTATCCAGAAGCAAATGCCTAACGCCGAGCATCCATTTGCAAAAGAAAAGCCAAAGGCAGTAGTAGATGTTGAAGACACTATGCCAAAAGAGCCTTTAACAGAAAAACCATCAAAACCCTATATACCGCCTGTACCAAATGCGCAACATCCGGTATATACTGGCATGGATGTGAATAATTATTATACGGTGAATATGGCGATGATGCCAAACATGGCAAATCCACAACTTCCACCAAAACCGGCAAATGTCTTGCCTGATATGACAAAAGTAGACGCAGAAGAAAAACTAGAGCCATTTTACTTACCAGAAGCAACAGAAGATAAGGAGGACTTAAAAGATATGGCCAATATGCCTAATGTACCAAACATGCCGAATTTAGCTAATATGGCAAATGTCCCGAATGTACCTAATATGCCACAAATGCAGATGCCTGCTTATAATCAGCCGGCAATGTACCAGCCGCAATATGTTTCACCGCAGTATATGGTACCAGTTTCACCCGTTTTACCAGGATCAGGTCTTTGTCCACCTGCTCCATACTATCCAATGCAAATGCCATATGGATATGGACCAGGGATGGGGATGATGCCGAACCAACCTTATCCAACGCAACTAAGTCCTGAGGAATATGATGAAGATGATGATTATGATTATGAAAATCAGGGACATATGCAAAATATGCCATACCCACAAGCAGCACCTGCTCAATATGCACCAAACTTTCCAGTAAATCCATATGCAGGAGTACCTGTGTCACTAGTTATGCCTGGACCGGGCTTCACTGGATATCCTAACCAGGTTATGGGTGCTTATGATGAAATGCCTGATGAGTATGAGTATGAAAACCAACCACAAATGCCAAGTATGCCATATCCACAGGCAGTAGCACCGGCATATGATCAAGATGATTGTGGTTGCGGAGGACCAACACCATATGCAAATCCATACCAATATGGCGGATACCCTATGGCACAACCATATGGCGGTTTTCCAGCTCAGCAACCGTATCAGCAGCCATATCAACAACCATATCAGCAACCATTTATGGCCCAACCAGGTTATGCCCCATATGGTGCAGGTCCTTATGGATACAATCCAGCGCAACCAGCCCCAGGTGGTCAAATGTTTGGAATGCCTAATTATGATGAACGTGATGAAGAAGAAGAAGATTAATTTGCTTAAAAGCAAGGGTGAAAGCACCCTTGCTTTTTTATATTTTTCTTAAGTCAAACCTTACTTCTCAAGCACCATATTTTTAAATAGTTACCTTTAACTAACAGACTTATTTTTCCTTCCTTGTACAAGATAATACATGAGCGATCATCTTGCTCACATAGTATCTTGGGGAGGTTATTGATTTGACAAAAGGTAAAAAAGCTACTGCTTTAACAGCAATTGCACTGTTAACAACGGGTTTAACAGCTTGTAATGGAGATCAAGGTGCCTTAGAAAACAATAACAATAATCAAGCTCAGCCAATTGGATACTATACAAATGAAGGTAACGGTGCAGATAACGAAGGTCCTGTTACTGAAATGATGGATGGAATGAATGGCGAAAATAATAGAAATTATTTTCAACGAGTTAACAATCGGTATGATAACCGTAATATGAGCAATCCAACTGTCCCGCTAGGTAATAATGATAACGGTCTTGTCCGGGACAACCGTTATAGCCATGGAGATGCGAATTATCACCGCCATTTAAATGAAGTGGGGTATTATAACCGTGGTGATGGTGAGATTGCTCAAAAAGTGAAAAACTCCGTCGAAAAAATGGACAATGTTGAGGATGCGCGAGTCATTGTTACAGATGACAATGTGCTAGTTGCGGTTGATACGAATGATCGAAATGACAAAGATATGAAGCAAAAGGTAACAAAAGAGCTTCAAAAAATGTCAGATGGACGTAATATTCAAGTTTACACAGATGAAGGAACGTTTACACGCATTCGAAATATCGATAACGATATTCAAAATGCTGTAGACAGAGATGTCATTGATACAGATGTTAATGAATTATTGAATGACTTAGGCGATGCAGTTCAACGTCCTTTTACTAATAACCGTTAAACAAGGAGCTTTGCTCCTTGTTTTTTGATTTAGATTAAAAATTTTTGGTTAAAACTTCTATAAATGGTCACAATATAAAATGATTTAATAATCATTAGCGAGGTGAGATAGGTGAGAATGTTTCATCGAAGCCGCATCCTTACCATTTGTAGTTTTGTAGGAGTTATGTTGTTTATCAGTCTTTTAAATGTAAATCAACAGCCTATTCATGCTGAAGAACATAGTGTACAGGAGCCTTTAACAGTAAAGGTTATATTGAAGAGAAAATACTTAGATGGAGAAATCAGTGAGGAAGTGACAAAGGAAACCATCTTATCAATGAAAGATTTTTGGGCAGAATATAAGGATTGGCAATTGCTAAATCAAGAAGAGGATAGAGTTGTCTTTCAGAAAAATATTGATGATATCTCTCCGTTATTAAAGACAAATGGATATTTTGGTATTGCTGGTGATGGCACATTGACGATCTTCAATGGAAAGCCAAAAACGAATGAAGTGATTCAATCATTTTTTCAGTTAGATGTTGAAAAATTAGAGAGTCGAAAACATGATGAACTTAAAGAAGGAATTCGTATTCAATCTAAAGATCAATATCTAGAAGTCTTACAAAACCTTCAGTATTATTCAAAAACCGAAAAACAATGAAAATTAGAGCTAATCTAAAGAGTTTCTCTTAGGTTAGCTCTTTTTCTATAAGGAAATAAGTAAAACCTTTTTAAAATAAGAAATACGTACAAACATTTTATAATAAATGATAAGATATAATGATGAGAACAATTGTACCCCTTTTGAAAGATTGAATAAAATGACTTCTGAATAGAAACGTTTTTTGATACAATGAGGTACAGTTATAATGAGGTGAAGAAATGATTGAGTTTATTAAAGGCTTTGTTGATGATATTACGCCTGAGCACATTGTTATTGATCATCATGGATTAGGCTATCAAATTCATGCCCCGAATCCTTACAGCTATACGAAAAGCCGTAAAGAGGAAGTTGTTGTTTATACATATCAACATGTGCGTGAAGATATATTAGCTTTATATGGATTTCCATCAAGGGAAGAAAAGGCGTTATTTATGAAGCTCTTAAATGTGACGGGCATTGGGCCGAAAGGTGCTTTAGCGATACTTGCATCAGGTAACCCTTCACAGGTAATAGAAGCAATTGAGAATGAAAATGATACATTTTTAGTCAAATTCCCAGGTGTTGGGAAGAAAACTGCACGTCAAATTATCTTAGATTTAAAAGGTAAATTAGGAGATGTGGCAGCTCTGTATGCACCAGATTTGTTTAACCATGAAGAAATAGAGCAAACTGAAACAGCAAATCACGCCTTAAATGAAGCTATAGAGGCATTAAAGGTTTTAGGATATGCAGAACGTGAAATTAAAAAGATCACTCCTTCTCTTCAACAAGAAAATCTATCAACTGATCAGTATGTAAAAAAAGCTTTGCAAAAGCTATTAAAGTAAGGTGATAACATGGACGAACGTCTTGTTTCAAGTGAAGCAGACTTACAAGAATCCTCTCTTGAACAAAGTTTAAGACCTCAAACACTAAGTCAATATATCGGACAGGATAAGGTAAAAGAAAATTTAAAAGTATTTATAGAAGCTGCTAAAATGCGAAGTGAAACACTTGATCATGTTCTGTTATATGGACCTCCTGGGTTAGGGAAAACCACATTGGCAACTATTATTGCGAATGAAATGGGGGTTAATATTCGTACCACATCTGGTCCAGCGATAGAAAGGCCCGGAGATTTAGCAGCTATTTTAACCGCTTTGGAGCCAGGAGATGTTCTGTTTATTGATGAAATTCATCGTTTACATCGTTCAATCGAAGAAGTATTATATCCTGCCATGGAGGATTTTTGCCTGGATATTGTGATTGGAAAAGGATCGACTGCAAGATCCGTCCGATTAGATCTACCTCCATTTACGCTCATTGGAGCAACAACAAGGGTAGGCTTATTAACAGCACCTCTTCGGGACCGATTTGGTGTATTAAGTCGCCTGGAATATTATAATGAAAAACAGCTTGCCCACATCATTGAGAGAACAGCGGAAATACTAGATATAGGCTTAGATTATAATGCGGCAGTTGAAATGGCAAGAAGATCAAGAGGAACGCCGAGGATTGCAAATCGTTTGTTAAGAAGAGTTCGAGACTTTGCTCAAGTTACAGGGGTAGAAACGATTACAAATGAATTGGCAACAGACGCACTTGAGAGATTGCAAGTGGATAAATTAGGTCTTGATCATATCGATCATAAGCTTTTACTTGGAATTATTGAAAAATTCCGTGGTGGTCCGGTTGGAATTGATACAATTTCGGCAACAATAGGAGAAGAATCTCATACAATCGAGGATGTTTATGAACCATATTTATTACAAATAGGCTTTCTTCAACGAACACCAAGAGGAAGAATTGTAACTGATCTGGTTTACCAACATTTTAAAATGGAGGCTCCTCATCATGATTGATTTTCCTAAAGTTTTAATGATCATAGGTGGAATCCTTCTTATAGTCGGATTTTTTATGCAGTTTATAGGGAAACTACCAGGAGATATTGTGTTTAAAAAAGGAAATACAACGGTATTTTTCCCAATTGTCACCTGTATTGTTATCAGTATTGTTCTTTCATTAGTTTTTTCGTTTCTTGGACGATTTAAGTAATGGGTAGTTAAAAATATGTAAATAGATAGATTAGAAATTAGGTGAATGTATTGAAAGTAGAATTATTTGATTTTCATCTTCCTGAAGAATTAATTGCACAAGTTCCATTAAAAGAAAGAGATGCGTCAAGATTAATGGTTCTTCAAAAAGACACCGGAGACATTCAGCATGAAACATTTAAGAGCATTGTTGATTATATTAATCCGGGTGATTGTCTTGTTCTTAACAATACGAGAGTCATGCCGGCCCGACTTTTTGGAGTTAAGGAAGATACAGGAGCAAGTATTGAAATTCTGTTGTTAAAGCAACAGGAAGATGATGTATGGGAAACACTTGTTAAGCCTGCAAAAAGAGTGAAAGAAGGAACGATTATCACCTTTGGAGCAGGGAACTTAAAAGCAACTTGTGTTGGTTCAAGTGATCATGGTGGTCGTTTATTACGCTTTGACTATGAAGGAATCTTTTACGAAGTTTTAGATGCGCTTGGCGAAATGCCGTTACCACCATATATTAAAGAGCAACTCGATGACCGCGAAAGATATCAAACTGTTTTTTCACGGGAAATCGGTTCAGCTGCTGCACCGACAGCAGGCTTACATTTTACTGAGGAAATTCTCGATGAGCTCAAAAATAAAGGTGTCCATATTGCGTTTATCACTTTGCACGTAGGATTAGGAACATTCCGTCCTGTTAGTGCTGAAACAGTAGAAGAGCATGAAATGCATGCTGAATTTTATCAATTAACAGATGGAACGGCTGCTCTTTTAAATGAAGTTCGTTCAAATGGAGGAAGAATTATCTCTGTTGGTACGACTTCAACTAGAACACTTGAGACCATCGCTTCAAAACATAATGGTAAGTTTGCAGCTGAAAATGGCTGGACAAATATATTTATTTATCCTGGCTATGAGTTTAAAGGGATTGATGGCATGATTACAAATTTTCACCTGCCGAAATCTTCATTAATTATGCTTGTTAGTGCGTTAGCAACACGAGACCATGTTATGCATGCATACGAGACCGCTGTAAAGGAAAAATATCGATTCTTCAGCTTTGGAGATGCTATGCTAATTATCTAATATTGTCCCTTTACTTAAGGACAAACAGAGCGTTACATTTAAGGAGGAAATAGGGTGTCAACTTCACCAATTCGTTACGAACTTATTAAAACATGCAAACAAACAGGAGCAAGATTAGGAAAGGTACACACCCCTCACGGCAGCTTTGAAACACCGGTTTTTATGCCAGTAGGAACACTTGCGACTGTAAAAACAATGTCTCCTGAAGAATTAAAGGAAATGGGAGCAGGAATTATCTTAAGTAATACATATCATTTGTGGCTCCGTCCAGGAAACGAGATTGTAAAAGAAGCTGGAGGACTTCATAAATTTATGAATTGGGATCGTGCCATCTTAACCGATTCAGGTGGATTTCAGGTATTCAGTTTAAGTGAATTCCGTAAAATTGAAGAAGAAGGTGTGCACTTCAGAAATCATTTGAACGGTGACAAGCTGTTTTTATCTCCTGAAAAGGCTATGCAAATTCAAAATGACTTAGGCTCTGATATCATGATGGCATTTGATGAATGTCCGCCGTATCCAGCCGAATATGATTATATGAAAAAATCAGTTGAACGAACAACTCGTTGGGCTGAACGATGCCTTAAAGCTCACAATAGACCGAATGATCAAGGGTTATTTGGAATTATTCAAGGTGGGGAATATGAGGAATTACGAAAGCAGAGTGCAAAAGATTTAGTTTCTATGGATTTTCCGGGCTATGCGGTTGGTGGATTATCTGTAGGAGAGCCTAAAGACGTGATGAATCGGGTACTAGAATTTACAACGCCATTAATGCCTTCAAACAAGCCCCGTTATTTAATGGGTGTAGGATCTCCAGACTCATTAATTGATGGAGCGATCCGCGGTATTGATATGTTTGACTGTGTATTACCGACCCGAATTGCGCGAAACGGTACATTGATGACGAGTGAAGGCCGATTAGTCGTAAAAAATGCAAAATATGCAAAAGACTTTGGACCACTGGATGAAAACTGTGACTGTTACACATGTCGTAATTTTTCTCGTGCATACATTCGACATCTCATTAAAAGTGATGAAACGTTCGGCTTAAGATTAACATCTTATCATAATCTTCATTTTCTGGTAAACTTAATGGAGAAAGTTAGACAAGCAATCCGTGAAGATCGTTTAGGAGATTTCCGCGATGAATTCTTTGAAACATATGGTTTTAATAAACCAAATGCTAAAAACTTTTAATACTTGCTTGAAAGGGGTGAAATAAATGGAAATGTTAGGAACAGTTTTACCGTTAGTATTGATGTTCGCAATTTTTTACTTCTTGCTAATTCGTCCGCAGCAAAAGCAACAAAAAGCTGTACGTGAAATGCAAAACAGCCTACAAAAGGGTGACAAAATTGTGACGATCGGAGGACTACATGGTATCCTTGATTCAGTTGACGAAAACAAAATCGTCCTAAAAGTAGGAGATGGCACTCGTTTAACATTCGATCGTAAATCAGTACGTGAAGTTATAAAAGACTAATTATGTACATAATAAAAAAACAGGGTATAAATTTAACCCTGTTTTTTATTTTGCTGCTCGTGATGAAGACACGTTAACCCCAAAGATTCCACCAAGCATTGCTACTAATAAAAATCCTCCATGATACATAAGTTCTTCCATTGTAAAAATTTCACCATGGCCCAGAAATTTAAACAATAAAATAATGAGTGAGAAAAGCAGGGCGGTAATCCCTCCGATAAGCCAGCCTTTTTCCTTTCCATTTCCTCCGGCAACAAAGCCACCGATAAATAAGGCCAGAATCGACAAACCTAAAAGCACCCATGTAATTGATGATTCTGTTAAATCGGTAAACTTTAATAATAAAGAAAATACTAGGCTTGTGGCTAAAGCCATAACAAAGATGGTGATAAGACCATAAAGGATTGCTTTACCCCATTGTTTTGTTTCCACAAAGCATCCCCCTTTCCCTCTAGACAAGTCCCGAGCTTGTTGTGAGCTCGTCTTATTAAAGAATATTCATAGAATAAAAAAATAGACTATAAATATTTTAGTGGACTTGCATCATATGATGGTAAAGAGGACTTGCTTGTAGATTAAAAAAATCCTTTTACTTATTGAGTACTATTTCATTCGGTAGTAAACATCATGTTATCCGGCTGCTTTTAAATGGTGTTTACTATCAAGGAGGATAAATAATGCTTACCACTTTAACAGTTATCATCTTTCTTATTACTTATTTTGTTATAATGACGGAAAAAATTGATCGTGCTTTAGCGGCTGGTTTGGGTGGAGTCGCTATGCTTATTGTTGGAATTTATGATATAAACAAGGCATTTCTTACGTACATAGATTGGAATACAATTTCGCTGTTATTCGCGATGATGCTGATTGTCATTATTACAAGTCAAACAGGTGTATTTGAGTTTGTAGCAATTATAATGGCTAAAGTAGTAAAAGGGAGGCCTATTCCACTTCTTATTGTTATCTCTACGTTAACAGCTATTGGATCAGCTTTTCTTGCAAATGTGACGATGGTGCTTCTACTTGTTCCAATTATCCTTACAATCGTGCGAATGTTAGATATACCTGCCATTCCTTATCTAATTACAATTATTATCGCTTCAAATATTGGTGGAACAGCTACACTAATTGGAGATCCTCCAAATATCATGATTGGTCAAGCAGTTGAGCATTTAACGTTCAATGCTTTTATTACTCATTTAAGTCCAATTGTGTTGATTATTTATGCAGTTGTTTTGATTTACTTAATCGCGATCTATTGGCCAAAACTTCAGGTTGACACGATTGATCAAAAAAAGCTAGCGTCGATTAAGGCGAGTAACTATTTAAAACTAACACCG
The DNA here is from genome assembly GCF_002577655.1 of Bacillus sp. AFS040349. Lineage (NCBI taxonomy): Bacteria > Bacillati > Bacillota > Bacilli > Caryophanales > Bacillaceae > Bacillus > Bacillus sp. AFS040349. The sequence continues at coordinate 28,042 of NZ_NUMC01000109.1, forward strand.
GCATTACCAAAGTCCATTTTCGTTTTACTTATGACTATTGCTGGCTTTGTCTTAAATCCTATTTTACACATTGATCTTACGAGTGTTGCATTAGCAGGGGCATTATTGTTATTATTGCTTACTCACGATGAATACAAGCCTGATGAGGTGTTTAAACAAGTTGAATGGGGAACATTATTTTTCTTCGTAGGATTATTTATGTTAATTGGCGGGCTTGAAGAAGTAGGGGTTATTGATGAGCTTGCACGTGGAATGGTATTTTACACAGAGGGTGATTTACCTAAAACATCAATGCTTATTTTATGGATGACAGGTATTTTATCAGGTTTTGTTGATAATATCCCTTTTGTAGCAGCAATGATTCCGATGATTATCGAGTTTAAAGATTACGGAATGACAAATTTAGATCCTTTATGGTGGTCTTTGGCATTAGGAGCTTGCTTAGGAGGAAACGGGACATTATTAGGTGCAAGCTCTAATTTAGTTGTTGCGGGACTTGCAGCAAAGGAAAAAGAGCATATCAATTTTATCGAATTTCTTAAAGTTGGTTTTCCAATCGTTATTATCTCACTTGGTATCTCCTCTGTTTACGTTTATTTTCGATATCTTCTAAACTTTACGATGTAGATGAAATGTTTACATAAAAGTTAAGTTATCGTTCAAAATAAGTGTTAAGCAATTAGATAAAAGGAGGCCATGAAAAGTGGAATTTTACATAACGATCTTGGCTCGCACCCTATTTCTTTACTTTCTCATTGTTCTTATTTTTAGGCTTATGGGAAAGAGAGAAATTGGTGAGTTGAGCATATTGGACTTAGTGGTCTTTATCATGATTGCAGAAATGGCAGTAACAGCAATTGAGGCCCCAAGTGACCCATTAATAAATACAGTTATTCCTATGCTGATTCTAATGATCATTCAGATTTCATTAGCATATTTATCTCTCAAAAATCAAAAAATCAGGCATATTTTAGACGGAAAGCCGACAATTATTATTAATCGTGGAAAAGTAGATGAACAAGCCATGAGAACACAAAGATATAACTTTGATGATTTGATGACACAGCTACGTGATAAAAACATCAACAATGTTGCAGATGTTGAATTTGCTATCTTGGAGCCGACAGGGAAACTTTCAGTCATTGAAAGACAGAAAAAAAATAAAAAGCAGCCAGAGCTTCAGCTTCCTCTAATTGTTGATGGAAACATTCAAGATGAGAATTTGCTCACGATTAACAAAAACAACTTATGGTTAAGACAGCAACTTCGGAAGCTTGGATATAAAGATACAAAGCAAATTTCGTTATGCACATATGGAAAAGGCATTTTCTTCATTGATTTGAAGGACGAAGATAAAAACTAATGTTGGTGGAGGTCGCATTGACTTTCACCTTTTTTTATGTAAAAAAAGCAATTGAGCATTACTCAATTGCACGAATAGAAAAAATATTTTTATTTTGCTGGTATTAATCGAGCAAGAAAATGACCTACAAAAGGAATGCGTTGTATTTCGTCTTTTTCTACAAGTTTTAACACTAAAAGTAAGAAGCAATAAATGAGTGATGTAACGGTTAAAGATGTAATTAACCTTAAAATGATCGGGAATTCCGTTACGACATTTTCATAGAACAAATATCCTGTCACACCGGCTATGACCATTGTCATTCCACTTTTAATATAGTCTCTTATATGAATCGTAAACGGAACAACTTTTATAACTGTTGCAAAATGTAAAAGAGTAACAAGCATAATACCTATGACAATAGCCAAAGCAGCACCCATAATACCGAGTGACGGTCTTGTTGCTAATACGAAGATAAGAGCTGTTTTGACAGCTGAACCTATTAAACTATTAATCATAGCAGCTTTTGCTAAGTCTAAAGCTTGTAGCACAGCCTGTAAAGGTCCCTGGAAATAATGAAAAATAAAAAATGGTGCCATCACTTGAACGAAAATGGCAGATTTGCTACTACCATACATGATGCTCATTAAAGGTTCCGAAAAAACATATAACACAACACATGCCAGCCCACCACTTACAAGTGAGAGTCTTAAAGCTTGCTGCAAGCGATGTTCAACGAGCTTTAGCTGATTATTAGCCATTGCCTCACTTATTGCAGGAACAAGGGAGGTAGATAAAGAATATGTAATGAATGAAGGCAGCATCAATAAGGGTATTGCATATCCTGTAAGACCTCCATATTGTTTTGTAGCAACAGCTGTGGCAACTCCTGCTATAGCAAGGCTGTTTGCAACAACTATTGGTTCAAAGAACCATGAAAGTGATCCGATAAATCGACTTCCTGTAGTTGGGAGTGCGATACCCATTAATTGATTAAATGTTTCTTTTCCATTCTGAACAGATTTAAAGAATTTTCTTCGAATTCTTATTTTCTTTTTCACTTTAAACATGGCTGCCAAGTAGATAAGTGAAACCAATTCTCCAACAACAGCTGAAATCATTGCGCCAGCTGCGGCAAATTCAATTCCGTATGGTAAAAAGGCACTTGTACATATTGCAACCAACGAAATACGAACAACTTGCTCTAACACTTGGGAAATGGCAGCAGGTCGCATATTTTGCCGTCCTTGAAAGTAGCCGCGGATAACAGAAGAAATTGCCACGATTGGAACTACGGGAGCAATTGCCAGCAATGGCCAATATGTACGTTGATCTGTAAAAACATGCTCAGATAAAAATGGTGCGAGAAGCATCATAGTTGGTGTGAAAATGATACTTAGGGTTCCGGTTACTGATAACGAAACAACAAGTATTTTCTTTACCTTACGAGAATCACCTTTTGCTTCAGCTTCTGCAACAAGCTTTGAAATGGCAACAGGTAATCCAAGTTGTGTAATGGTAATCGCTAAAACAAGGGTTGGGACGGCCATGTTATATAAACCAACCCCTTCTTCTCCGATGAAACGGGCAACAACTATTCGGTTAATAAATCCTAATACACGGGTTATAAATCCTGCCAAGATTAATATGAGCGTTCCTTTTAGAAACGTTTGCTTTGACATTTCTCTCCCTGCCTTCTCAAATAACGTGGAATCATATACAATTACTATATGCGACTCAATAGGCCAAGCATGACAAGTTATATAGTATTGTGTGGTACTTCCTTAAAATAGCCCTTAAAATGTCTCGTAAAAGGAGTGTAATAATAATGAATAAGCAGCCAATTGATGAATTCCGTCATCATGTGAAACCTGCAATTAAGAGCAAATTAGAAGAATTTATGATTTTAGGCTATGAGGATGTTTCTGAAGAAAAGCTTTGGTCATTTCTAAAAACAAAAAAATGGAAAAAAACACCTGAACTTTATGTACATGAGGTTGTGCGTGATATTCTTTCATTAAAAGTTGGAGATTTTATGAACTATGCCACTGTTGAATCATTTAAAGGAGGAAATTGGTTCGAAAGTGACGAAGGTAAAGATTTGTTAAAAGGTTTGATTTAACATTGATTCTACATCTTTTAAAAGCGTATAATTTGATGGGGAATGTTAACCTTGTAAAATAAACAAAGCCTGCATCTTTAGTAAGTTATTATCGGCTTTATATCATTTCGTTTTGTGGAAATTAAGGAGGATACATAATGGTTAAGCGCGGACGCATAATTGCGTTTTTTCTACTTGTCCTAGTAGTAGGTAGTATTATTGGCCTGAATACAAATAGGGCAACAAGCAACATTATTTTGGGACTAGATTTGCAGGGGGGCTTCGAAATTCTATATGAAGTTGAACCAGCAAACGAAGGGGACGAAATTACAAGGGATGTGCTTGTAAGTACAGTTAATGCTCTGCAAAAGCGTGCAAATGTCCTTGGAGTAAGTGAACCGAATATTCAGATTGAAGGTGAAGATCGAATTCGTGTTCAACTTGCAGGTGTAAGTGATCAAAATAAAGCACGGGAAATTTTATCTACACAAGCTGAATTAACTTTCCGAGATCATGAAGACAAAGAAATGCTTAACGGCTCTGACTTAGTAGAAGGTGGAGCGAAGCAATCATTTGATGAGCAAGGAAAGCCTAATGTTGCGATTCAATTAAAAGATGCAACGAAGTTTAAAGAAGTAACAGAAGAAATTGTAGGAAATGCTCCTTATAATCAACTTGTTATTTGGCTTGATTATGAAGAGGGAGATTCATTCCAAGAAGAAGCAACTAAGCAAGATCCAAAATATCTTTCTGCACCAAATGTTGATCAAGTATTTAATCAAACAGATGTTACCATAACAGGGAACTTTACAATCCAAGAAGCACAAGATTTGGCGAATTTATTAAACGCAGGTTCTCTTCCCGTTAAGTTAACAGAGATGTATTCAACTTCCGTTGGAGCTCAGTTTGGTGAGCAGGCATTAGATCAAACAGTTCTGGCTGGAATTGTAGGAATAGCTATCATTTTCCTATTCATGTTATTCTTCTATCGTTTACCAGGTTTGATTGCAATAATTACTCTTTCAACGTATATATACTTAATTCTTCAAGTGTTCGATTGGATGAATGGTGTTTTAACTTTACCAGGTATTGCTGCACTTATTCTTGGTGTCGGTATGGCAGTTGATGCGAATATTATCACATATGAACGAATTAAAGAAGAATTAAAACTTGGGCGTACAGTTCGGTCTGCCTTTAAGGCTGGATCAAGACGATCGTTTGCAACGATTTTTGATGCGAATATTACAACCATTCTAGCAGGAGCTGTGCTCTTTTTCTTTGGGACAAGTTCTGTTAAAGGCTTTGCCACAATGTTAATCATTAGTATTATTGTAAGCTTCTTAACGGCTGTATTTTTATCAAGAATCTTGCTTGGACTTTTAGTAGAGAGCCGTTGGCTTGATAAGAAAAAAGGGTATTTCGGTGTGAAGAAGGAGCATATCATCAGTATTGAAGAAACAGATGATGATACGATTGCACCTACTCGTTTTGATAATGTTGATTTCTTAAAACATCGCAAGAAATTTTTTATGCTATCAACAATTCTTGTAATCGCTGGTATTGTCATATTAGTAGTATTCCGTTTGAATCTTGGTATAGACTTTGCAAGTGGTACACGTGTTGAGGTTCAAGCAGAAAAAAGTCTAACAACACAACAAGTAAATGATGAAATGGAAAAATTAGGTCTAGAAGCTGATGATATTGTCTTGGCTGGTAATAACAATGAAATTGCTGTTGCTAGATTTATCGGTGTTCTTGATCAACAAAAAATTGCGGAAGTAAAAAGTCATTTTCAAGAATTATATGGTATGGATCCAAATATAAGTACAGTTTCTCCTACTGTCGGAAAAGAGCTTGCAAGAAATGCAATGTATGGAATATTGATTGCTTCAATAGGAATTATCATATATGTAGCGATTCGATTTGAGTTTTATATGGCGCTCGCGTCGATCGTTGCCTTGCTTCATGACGCATTCTTTATCATTGCTTTCTTCAGCATTACCCGTTTAGAGGTTGACATTACCTTTATTGCAGCGGTGTTAACAATTGTTGGTTATTCCATTAATGATACAATTGTAACGTTCGACCGGATTAGAGAGCTATACAAGAAGAAAAAGGTTAAAACTGTTGAAGATTTACAGTTGATTGTAAATCGCAGTTTACAGCAAACCTTTACTAGATCTGTTAATACAGTATTGACTGTTGTTATTGCTGTTATAGCGCTAATGATCTTTGGTAGTGCTTCAATTACGAATTTCTCGATTGCTTTACTAGTTGGATTGGTTTCGGGCACCTATTCTTCATTATTTATTGCTGCTCAGCTATGGCTAATTTGGAAAGGAAAGCAATTAACTAAAAAGAAGGATGTTCCTTCTCAAGTAAGTGACGAACCACAAGTATAAAATTAAGGGTTATCCCTCTCTAATTTGTTATTATTTAAAGTAACCACATGTGTTTACGAAATAATACAATGAGATGGGATAACCCTCATTTATTGTAAGCAGTTGGTTAAACTATAGGTACGAGCAAAAGAGGTGAAGATATGGGGAAAAATGATCGATTTAAGCAAGCTGAGTTTGCTGCCATGATTGGAGTAGTTGGAAATATTGTACTTGCAATTGTGAAAGGGGCAGTTGGTGTTATTGCAGAAAGTCGTGCATTAGTAGCAGATGCTGTTCACTCGGCATCAGATGTAGCAGGGTCATTAGCCGTTTTCATAGGTGTACGTGCTGCAAAACAGCCCCCTGATGAAGATCATCCTTATGGACATGGAAAAGCAGAGTCAATTGCTGCCATTATTGTAGCTGTTCTTTTGTTTTTAGTAGGACTTGAAATTGGTAAATCTTCCTTCGAGTCTTTTTCTGTGAAAATAA